>JAJZYP010000022.1 GCA_021798015.1 bacterium | reverse complement strand
CGTATTAAATCCTGAAGGTCATCCCCATGCCGCTTTAGTTAATATCGAAACCGTAGCCCTCGTAATATGCACCGGAGCGACGGACGAAGTAAAAGAAATAACGGTGATAGAACCTAAACTTTAAAAAATATCCATGTCTTAAATCAGGTTTTTTATATTATGAATCAGAATGAAGTTAAAGAACATTTCGGGAGACAGGCGGACGGTTACGATGAATTAATGGTCAAACTTATTTTATGGTATTTAGAACAGCACAAATACAGGCTTTTTAATTTTGCGATAACATCGGCAGTGAAGTAAAGCATCTTTTCTATTGCAGAATTAGTTAATTAATAGTTTAAGCATTATTATAAAATCGTTATAATTTTATAATATTTATAATAGCGAGGTATAAAAGGCAATATGATTGACGATTATAAAATGCTCGAAGAAATCCTCGACGGTTCAAAAATCGGGGTGCTTGGATTGCTCAAAGGAGTGTCGCCATATACGGTTCCGGTCAACTTTGTCTATTACGCAAAACATATCTATATCTGCGTTTTCGGCAAAAATAACCTGACGATTATGTCCGCGTTGAATAATATGGTGCGGATAATTAGGTAATATTATTCTACGGATTCTTGACATTAAATTAAGATTAAATTGAAAATAATATGTAAATTAAAGGGGACATTTCTATAAATAATTTAACGTCCCCGTCCGTTGCGCTCGTATTTCAACTCAGAGCCATAGACAAAAAAAGGTTAAAAAATAAAGGGGGCTATTTTATCGGGTATCTTATTTAGTAAATATCATAAGTACCGGTATCATTATTATAAGGTTTTGAAGTATATTTAATAAATTCAATCGGCAAGTTTCAGTTTAAATTGTATATTTTATTGTTGTATTATATAATATACAATAAAATTAAAATCATAAAGTAAATTAATTTAACATAAATAAATATCCTATGGGGCTTCTATATAATTTTATTCAATTTATTTTCACCGCTTTACATTTTATCCTTTGGGCTTATATGTGGATAATTATAATAAAAGCTCTGCTTTCCTGGGTAAATCCCGACCCGTATAACCCGATAGTCCGATTTATAAATGATATTACGGAACCTGTTTTAGAAAAAGTAAGGATAATATTGCCGTTTGGAAACACTATGGCTTTTGACCTATCTCCAATTATCGTTATCTTGATAATATACTTTATTCAATATATCTTAAGTTATGTCGAATTTCATTATTTATTGACTTTAATGTTCCACTAATTATTAATTTATTAACATTAATTAAATTATATAATATAATTAATTAAAATTAGTCTAAAAAACAAAAGAGAGGGGCTGTATGGAACTTTCTCCATTAGAAATTAGATCGCAGAAGTTTTCAAAAAAGATTAAAGGATACGATGTGACTGAGGTTGAAAATTTTTTAGATATCGTATCTAAAGATTTGGAAAAGCTTTACGGGGAGTACTATAATTTAAAAGAAGAGCTTGTTAAAAAGAATCAGGAGATTACAGATTATAAAGAAAAAGACAAGTCTATTAGCGAGGCGATTCTTATGGTTCAATCCGTTTCAAGCGACATAAAAAAAACGGCAATTTCCGAGGCCGAAAACATTAAAAAAACCGCACTTATAGAAGCTGAAAAAATAGTGAGCGGCGCTAATGCAAAATATATTGAAATAGTTAATAATATTAATGACTTATTAAACAAAAGACTGATAATAATCAATTCTATAAAAAATCTGCTTTCCACGAATATTAGTCTGATTGAACAGGAGGCAAGGAGAAAAGTTGAGATTTCTTTTATTCCAGAGCAAGTAAAATTTGAAAATGCCAATAATAACGATGATGATAATGGCGGCAGCAATCTAAAAAAATCCACCGAATCAAAATCTGCCGTTAACCATGAAAACGAAAAAATTCAAGAAAATCCGTCGCAGGAAAACAATGAACTTTTCGAAAACAATAACAATTTATCCCGGAAAAATAACAAAATAGAAGAGAAGGATTTAGACGAACTGTTGAGAGGCGTCAACAAATTTTCTCTTTAAAACCGCCCGCACAATCCCATACTATTATTATACTTAACTTATATTATATTTAACTTACCCATTCTCCCATTTTAACTTAAAACCAATTGTGCGGCAAAACGATTGTTATACCCAGAACGACCATTATTACGCTCAAAAGCCCTATTGCAGCAAGCGAAAATTTAGAATAGGCATAGTCCCCGAGAATTTTTTTATTTCCCGCAAGCGCTATCAAAAAACCTAAAACAATAGGAAGAATAAATCCGTTAAGCGCTTCCACATCCACCATTATAGTAACGAGCGGAAGTCTCGGAATAAGAACAAGCATAGCCGAAATAAAAATTAAAACAATATATACAAAGTAAAAGGTTTTTGCTTCATTAAATTTATGATTTAGACTATGTTTATATCCCCATGTTTCACCCGCTGCCCAGGTAAAAGCCATGGAAACCACAAAGGCGGCAAGCAAACTTGAACTATAAAGCCCGATTGCAAAAAGAAGTCCCGCATATTTCCCCGCTAAAGGTATCAAAGATGTTCCTATTGCTTGAGCTGTTGAGGGTTTAATGCCCGTCTTAAACAATGTGGCGCCGGTCATAATTATTACCGCAATCATAAGAATCTGCGTGGCTATACTGCCAATCAATGTATCGGTTTCGGCAAGCTTAACATCTTTTTTGCATAAATTTTTATCAACCGTTGCGCTTTGCTGATAATAAATCATCCACGGCATTATAACAGCACCTGCGTTTGCGGCTATAAGCCAGATATAATCTTTATTATTTAACGGCTGCTTTGCAAATAAACCATTAAAAATTATTTCATGGATATTGGGGTGAGCAAAAATTGCGGCAGGTATAAATACAAATCCCGACAAGGAAAAAATAAGAGCGATATTCTCGGCTCTTTTATAGCTACCCGTAAAAACCACAAAAAGCAATATTAAAAAACTTATTCCGACTGTATAAACTTTTGGTATTCCAAATATCTCACCGCTTGCGGCAATTCCGGAAAATTCTGTTATTAACGCAGTAAAGACAACAAGGAAAAGGGTTATTGTGGCAAACATAGCCCATTTTTCGCCGTAATATTCCCGTATAAGTTCCCCATGCCCTTTCCTTGTAACACAACCAAGCCTCGATGTCATGGATTGAATTAGGTAAAGTATTGGAATCAAAAGAATTTGAAGCGGTATTAACTTATATCCCCAATTGGCCCCTGAAACACCAGCCGTTGTAATAGACCCTGCATCCATATCCGCTATCATAACAATAAATCCGGGACCTAAAACTTTAAAAAAGTGGAGTGCTCTGTAAAAAATTCTTTTATATCTATGCTTTTTTCTCCTTCTTTTTCTTTCCTCCTTGCCCTCTTTTTCCTTTATATTGTATTTAATGCCATAACTTTCTACCACCCTGTTGTCCATCAAATTTAAGAGCTCCTTACTTATAAAATAATTTTCTTAAGAATGCATAAAATAATACATTACTAAAATTGTAATGTATTTTCTGTACTAAGTATTATATAATTACGTTTATTTGTCAAGAAAAATTGTCAAAAAAAATTAATTTACGGAATTGGCAAATTTTTACATTTATGATATACTTTATAACATAATAACATAAACATTTAAATTCATTTTAGCGCTGCATAATATAATATATGATATAATTAATTATAATATATGATATAATAATTTTATCTTAGAATTTTAAAAGTCTAACGCAATTTAACTTTAGACATTAAATTAAACATTAAAATTATTAAAAATGAAAGTACTACTTATTCAACCGGATAATAAAAACACTATTGGGCTTAACAATGTTGCCTTAATAGAACCAACAGGTCTTGAAGCTATAGCGGGAAGCCTTCTAAAAGACGGCCATAATGTTAATATAACTGATTTAAGGGCTGCGCATTATGACGCTGATAAATATCTTGAAGATGTAATAAAAGAATTCAAACCCGATATTTTTGGATTTTCATGTTCATTCACCCCTGATGTTTACAGAACGATAGAACTTGCAAAAAGGGTAAAAAATGATTACGGGGCAAGGTTTGTTTTTATCGGCGGACATCATGTTTCCGTTTATCCCGTGGATTTTAATATAAAAGAAATTGATGCGATAGTTGTAGGGGAAGGCGAGCAAACCACTACCGAGCTTATAAGGGCTTTTTCTTCAAATATGCCCCTATCTTCAATTAAAGGTATTATTTACAATGAAGACGGCAATCAAATAAAGACCTCGCCCCGTGATTTAATTAAAAATATAAACGAACTTCCGTTTTTTGCAAGGAATCTTACTCGCGAATACAGAAAAAAATATTATCTTGGCATAAGAACATCGTTAGCCTGCCTTGAAACTGCGAGGGGCTGTCCATTTAAGTGCGATTTTTGTAGTGTTTGGAATTTTTACAGGGGTTCTTACAGGTCTAAGTCTCCTGAACGGGTTGTTGCCGAACTCAAAGAAATTAAAGACGATTATGTTTTAGTCACCGATGATAACTTTTTTAGCGATGTTAAAAGAGCCAAAAGAATCGGCGAACTGCTTAAAAAGGAAAGAATTCATAAACTATACACAATCCAAGCGCGAAGCGATACTATCGTTAAACATCCTGAACTCATTTCCCAGTGGAAAGAATTGGGGCTTTCCAATATTTTTATAGGTTTTGAAAGCATTGACGATGAAAAGCTTAGCAGTATTAATAAAAGCAATTCATCTCTCAACAATGAAAAGGCCTATTATATTGCCAAAGAAAATGATGTGGCTGTTACGGCTTCATTTATAGTTTCTCCTGATTTTACAAAACTTGATTTTAAAAAATTAATAGATTTTGTAAAAAGGCTTAAGATTAGCGTTCCTGCATTTTCCGTTCTTACGCCTCTTCCCGGAACAAAGTTATATAATGATCTTAAAGAAAAACTGAATACGCTTGATTACAATTATTTTGACCTTTTTCATCCTGTTCTGGACACATACTTATCTAAAGCGGAATTCTTTAAAGAATTTTCCAATCTTTATAAGGCTTCCTATAAATCCTTAAATTTAAGGGCTAATGATGTTTTATTCGTTATAAAATATATTATAACAGGCAAGATGCCCTTAAATCACATGTTTAAACTTAAAAAATCTATGAAATTAATATCAACCCCATCAACATATGAAAAATGTTTGCTTGTTAATAATGCAAGTTAATATCAACTCTTAATTTTTTGCGTTTTTTCGGGTTCCAGTCTGTTTAAAAACATTTATAACTCATTCTCAGATATATTAAATTTCCACTTATCTTTTAATTAAAATTTGAAGGGTAAAATTAATTATTGCAAAATTATTTTTCAAATATTATAATGATTGCTTAAATATTTGCACATTTTAAGGAGGGTTACACATTGAAGAAAAAAAATTTTTTAAAAGAGATCAAACATCAGTTTTCAAAAAAATATGAAACTGTCGTTATTCTTAATCCCGATATAGAAGAACTAAAATTTAACCAATTTTTAGATAAGGTTAAGGATATAATATCTAAAAACGATGCAAAATTTTTAGATTTTAACGATTGGGGAACCAGAAAACTTTCATATGATATTAAAAATTTTAATAGAGGAAAATTCGTGGTAATACATTTTTCGGCTAAGGGTTCCTTTATTCAGGAACTTGAAAGAAATTTAAGAATTATAGAAGATTGTATAAGATTTCAAACCGTCGTATATACAAAAAACCTTGAAACTGTTAAGGAGGAAGTGGTAAATGAATAGAACCCCTCACAAAACTACAAAACCTGCAGATACACATTTTATGCGCAGAAGTTATATAAGAAAAAAGATATGTAGATTTTGCGCGGACAGAAATTTAAAAATAGACTATAAGGATTCTAAACTTTTGAGGAATTTCGTTACCGAAAGGGGAAAGATAATGCCCAGAAGGATCACAGGTAATTGCGCTTATCACCAGAGAAGGGTTGCAAAAGCAATTAAAATGTCAAGAATTGTTTCTATAATGCCCTATACATCAGTTAATTATTAATGTTTAAAATTAAACCCTTTTTTTTAAGTTTATTATTATCGTTTTTACTTTTTTTATTTTTAATAGATTCAATATATTTTGGGGTTTATACTATTATAAATCCCTTTTTGTATATATATTTTAGCGTTACTTTAATATTGCTGTTTAGAATAATTGGCACAAGATCGATTATACCGATATCTATCGCAGTATTTTTTGCCGTTATATTGTTGTTAGCTCAAAATAATATTAAAATAAGCGGATATTTCCAAACGAAGGGAAACATTGCTCATTATCATTTTGATAACAGCTTATTTATATTGATATTAATAATTCAACTATTGGTATTTATTATAATACCATACATTTTTTCCATTTTAATTTCAAAAAAAAATAGTCTGGCAAAATCGATTTATTATCCTGTATTAACTGTATTCTTTATAATTTTTGTTACCGTAATTAGTTATTTATATTTTAACAAAATAGATGTCCATTCTTTGCTGAACTTTTATTCGAATGCCATATTAAAAAATATGATGAGTGTTTATAAACAAATAGGTGTTACATATCTTACCACCGCAAAAATGCGTCCTATAATTTCAAAATTGCTTATGGATATACTGCTGTTGCTCCCGTCGATCGTCGTAACATTTTCATGGATGGGACCCTGGTTTAGTTTTATAATTCTTAGAAAATTTTCCAAGAAAACGCCTTCCGAATTTTTCAAAAATAATGAAAATTTGTTGTTATGGAAGTCATCGGATTTTTTTATATTATTTTTGTTATCAGGTATTATAGTTGCAATATTTTCAAACGGTATATATAAATTTATAGGATACAATATAATTCTTCTATCGTCGTCCGTTTACTTAGTTCAGGGGCTTACAATAATATCATTCTTTTTTAACAAGCTAAATTTAAATTTATTTTTAAGAACATTGGTATATATTTTAATTATTTTATTTAATAATCCTTTGATAATTTTTGTTATTTTTATGGGGATATTCGATATATGGTTTAATTTTAGAAAAATTGCATTAAATAAAGGGGGTTCTAAAGAGGTATGAAGGTAATACTTAAAGAAGATATTCGGGATTTAGGCACAATGGGTGATACGGTAAATGTTGCGGACGGATACGGAAGAAATTTTTTATTACCCAAAAAACTTGCCATTCCTGCCACCAAAGTTAATATTAGAATGGTGGAACATGAAAAAAGGCTTATTAACAAAAGAAAAGAAAAAATAGTTAATCAGGTTACAGACATTAAAAATAATCTTGAAAAGGCGGAGATTAATATACCTGTTAAGGTTGGAGAAAACGATAAGATATTTGGCTCCATAACCTCAATGGATATAGAAGACAAGCTTAAAGAAATCGGTTTTAATATCGATAGAAAATCTATTATGCTCGATAATCCTATAAAAGATTTAGGCATTCAAACCGTTAAAATTAAGCTTCATTCTGAAATTATAGCCGAAATTAAAGTCAACGTTATCCCTGAATAAGTTTGAAAATTATCGCCTTTTATCTTTCTTCTTTTAATTCTCTATTGAATTATTTGACAAAAGATGAAAGGCTGACATACGCTTGCTTATAATAAGCAGGAGCAATGCTAATGCTACCCTTGAAGCAAAAAGTGTTCTACACTTATGGCTATTAAAAATAAAAGAAATAATTTTGAAAATAATATTAACTCGACTTCCTTAAAGGATAACACGAACAATATCAATATTGTCCCTCCGAACGGTGTGGAGGCAGAGAAAGCCTTAATTGCCTCTATACTAATCGATAATTCTCAGGTAAATTTAGTATTGGGAAGTATTGCCCCTGAGGATTTTTATGATACTATCAACTCCAAAATCTTTAATGTAATTACACGCTTGGGCGAAAGGGGCGAGCCCATTGACATAATCACCATTTTAAATGCCATAGAAAAAGAAAAAGATTATTCGAAATATTTTTTAGATTTTGATTTAAACGGTTATTTAATAACATTGTTTGAAATGCCTGCCGGTCTTTTTAATGTTGAGCAATATGTAAAAATAGTAAAAGAAAAATCTATTTTAAGGAATCTCATTAATGCGTCAAATAAAATCAGACAAAAATGTTATGAACAACGTGATAATGTCGATGATATAATAGATTTTTCAGAAAAAACTATTTTTGATGTTACGGAAAGAGACTCGTCTAAGAATTATGTTGAGGTATATCCTCTAATAGTCAATTATTTTACAAAACTTTCCTCCAAAAAAAATGATGATAGCGATATTACGGGAATACACAGCGGTTTTCAATACCTTGATGAAATAACTAACGGCTTTCAACCCTCAGACCTCATAATTATAGCCGGAAGACCTTCAATGGGTAAAACCGCTCTTTCTCTTAGTATTGCCAAAAATATAGCTATCAAAAAAATCCCCGTTGCTTTTTTCTCCCTTGAGATGTCTAAAGAACAGCTAGCAACAAGGCTTTTGTCTTTAACCGCAAAAATAGATTCATCTATGTTAAGGAGGGGAAGGATTCACAACCCGGATATCGAAAATATACATAAAGCCTTGGAAATACTGGAAGATATTCCAATTTATATAGACGACAGCGCCGGCATCACCGTTACGGAACTCAGAGCTAAAACCAGAAGGCTAAAAAGAGAAAAGGGTATCGAGATTGCAATTATCGACTATCTTCAGCTTATGAAAGCCTCTCCTAACATTGAATCTAGAGAGCAAGCTATCGCCGATATTTCCAGGTCATTAAAAAGTCTTGCAAAGGAACTTAATATACCGGTGATTGCCCTATCACAATTAAACAGAATGGTCGAATCCAGACAGGATAGAAAGCCGCAGCTTGCCGATTTAAGGGAATCCGGCGCCATAGAACAGGACGCCGATTTAATTATGTTTGTTTATAGAGAAGAGGTTTATAAAAAAGATACAGAGAACAAAGGCATAGCAGAATTAATTATCGGCAAACAAAGAAACGGTCCGACAGGCATAGTAAAACTTTCTTATATAGACAAATATACATCATTTGAAAATCTTGCTTACGAGGAAGACAGCTACATTTAAGTATATTTAAGATAATGTATGCGAAAAGGTACCCGCTATGCCCGCAGCACCCACAATTCCCGTATTTTTACCAAGAGTAGGCATTAATATTTTAAGATGCGATGTTGAAGCTTTAAGCGCCCTTTTGCCAACTTCTTCTACAACAATATTAAATAAATCGGGAATGCCGTCTATTACGCCTCCGCCTAATATTACAATACAGGGGTTTATTAAATTTACAACGGTTATAACACCGTCCGATAAGTAAATTCCCGTTTTTTTAACCAACCTAATTGCTTTATCATCACCGCTATAATAGGCTTTAGCAACGGTCTCAGCGCTAATATTATCTATTCCGCCTGCCATCTCTATGGTTTTTCTGAAACCGATTTTATCCTTTAAAGCCATCTCTCTTGCAATTTCCGCTATCCCCCAGCCCCCGGCATAAGCCTCCAGACAGCCGTTATTGCCGCATGTGCATTTTCTGCCTCCGGAAACAACCACTATATGCCCAATTTCGCCGGCGGCATTGGAACAACCCAAAAGCAATTTGCCATCTATAACAACCCCGGAACCTATCCCCGTGCCCACAAAAACGACCACAAGATTATCTTCGCCGATTCCAGCTCCCCATTTCCATTCGCCATAAGTAATAGCGGTTAAATCGTTTACAACCTTTACCCTTAACCCTGTTTCTTTTTCCAGTATTTCTCCTAATGGGACATTGCGCCAATTTAAATTTGGAGAAAATAAGACACTTCCTGTTTTTTTATTTATCTGTCCGGCAATGCCGACCCCAATCCCGGAAATATCGTACTTAGTATTTTTCTTGATAAAACATTTTAAGTTTTTTGTTATAAACTCAACCTGTTTTTGCGGTTCATTAAAAGATTCATGAAAAGATTTAAAATCTTCATCTATTACAATGCCGCTTTCGTCCACAACCCCAAGCCTGAGATTAGTTCCGCCAATATCCATTCCGAGATAATATTTTTTCATAAAATAAAAATTACAATCATTTAAATTTATACTTTGTATTTAATAATATCAATCTTACCGAAGCCAAATCAAGTATTTATTTCCTCCCTTTTTCTATGATATAATTCATCAGACGCATGGCCTGATATATATCGATTAATCCCCCGGGTGGTTATTTTATTGATTTGATAAGCAATAATTATAACACATTCAGGAGGTTTTTTATACCTCTATGGAAGGATTAAGATTAAGGAAGAAATAAAGGGTTTGAACGGTCAGGTTTCCATACATATTGTGAGCTACGCTGATTCCAAAGTCCGTTTATATATTATGACGAATAGTGAGATTGCTAATATTTTTGAGCAGATTGCCGAGATTCTTGAAATAAAAGGGGAAAATCCTTTTAAGATACGCGCTTATTCAAACGCCTCGAGGGTTATCAACTCGTTAGGCGAAAATATTTCGGACATATCTGAAGAAAAAAACGGCTTAATTAATATTCCTGGAATCGGAAAAGACCTTTCTTTAAAACTCAAGGAACTTATAAACACGGGACATCTTGTTTATTATGACGAGCTTGTCAAGTCTATTCCGCAGGGTATATTAGAGTTAATTAAATTAAGGGGATTGGGGCCAAAAAAAGCAAATATGCTATATGAAACCTTTCATATAAATGGTATCAGCGACCTTTATGATGCCATTTTATCAAATAAACTATCAAAGATGCATGGTTTTGGCGAAAAAACAATAGAAAATTTAAAGAAATCCATTGAAGAATACAGGATATTTAATCAACGATTCTTATATATCGATGCGCTGGAACAAGCTCTGGCTTTTGTGAGCTATTTAAAAAATACGCCCTACAAACTTGTCTGTCAAATTATGATAGCAGGTTCTTTGAGAAGAAAAATGGAAACCGTGGGGGATATCGATATTGTTGCCTCGGTTAAAGAAAAAGATAATAAAGCCTTTACGGAAAGATTTTTCAATTACGATAAGATTTTAAGGGTTGAATCCACAGGAGAGACCAAACTTAGCGTCGTTTTAAAAAGCGGCATTCATGTTGATTTACGCATAGTTCCAGATGAGGATTTCGTATATGCACTTCATCACTTTACAGGCTCAAAGCTTCACAATGAGGAGTTAAGAACGCTGGAAAAAAAATCTGGTTATAAGATAAACGAATATGGAATATTTAAAGATGAAGGTGCAGGCAATACCTCCAACAAGGTTAAGGTTACAAATGAATTCGAATTTTATAATGTGTTTGGAATGCAGTTTATTCCTCCTGAATTAAGAGAAGGTGCGGGTGAGATTGAAGCTGCCGTCAATCACTCTATCCCCGAACTTATTGAAGAAAAGGATTTGCAGGGTGTTTTTCATATCCATACCACCTATACGGACGGAAAAGACAGTCTGGAGGAGATGGTAGAGGCTTCCTTAAAAAGCGGGTATAAATATGTCGGTATTTCGGACCATTCGGTTTCCGCGTATTATGCAAATGGGCTTGATAGATTGAATTTAAAATCCCAGATTGAATATATAGATAGGTTAAATGATAAATATAAGGGTAAAATTAGAATCTTTAAAGGAATAGAATCCGACATATTGACGGACGGCAAGTTGGATTACGATGACGAAACGCTTTCGATGCTTGATTTTGTGATAGCATCCGTTCACTCTAAGTTTAATATGCCTGAATCTCTGATGACGGAAAGGATTATAAACGCAATTAAGAATCCATATACGACTATGATAGGACACTTAACAGGGAGACTGCTTTTAGAAAGAAAAGGGTATGAGGTAAATATTTCAAAAATATTAGATTATGCTTCAAAATACAGAACTATTATCGAGTTAAACGCCAATCCGAAGCGGCTTGATATCGATTGGAGACATATTAAAGAGGCGATTTCAAAATCGGTGTTAATTTCGATAAATCCCGACGCCCACAATGTTTCAAGCATTTATTTCGTAAATTACGGGGTAAATATTGCTAAAAAGGGCTGGGCAACAAAATTTGATATTTTGAATACGAGAAGCGTCGGCGATGTTTTAAAGATTTTTAAAGATATAAGATATTACAAGTTTAAGTTAAAATAAACGGGATTTCTAATTTTACAAATTAAAAAGACAAAATGTCATGAATGTCAAACGGAGTTCAGTGTAGCTCAATGTGGAGACTTGACCACAGGAAAGGTCGGTGAAAAATGATAAAGGCTTTATCGGTTGCCGGTTTTGACGGTTCAGGCGGGGCGGGGATAACATCGGATACCAAGATATTTTCAAGGTTTAAAATATTAGGTTTGTCGGCAATAACGGCTATAACGGCGCAAAATCCGGATAATGTTTACGGGGTGATACCTGCACCCGCAGATTTTTTTGATATGGAACTTAAAGCCGTTTTTGATTATTTTTGTGTTGATGCTGTTAAAACAGGGCTTATAGCGAGTGAAGAGCAAAGTCTAATATTAAGCGAATACATTAAGAAATATATGGTTAATATTGTCGTAATAGACCCTGTATATATTTCAACCTCAAATAAAAGACTTATAATGAAAGATAGTAACTATCCGGATTTTTTAATGCCCTTGTTTAAGATTGCGACTGTTATTACCCCAAACATCAAGGAGGCGGAATTTATTTCTGGGGAAAGGATAGAAGATTTAAACGGAATGAAAAAGGCGGCGGAATCTATTAAAGAAAGGATACCCGCGATTAAAAATATTGTAATAAAGGGGTCGCATCTTAACACAAATCTGAATAAAGATAAAATATATAATGTTCTACTAAATTCGGAAAATATTTTTTTTGTTAATGAAAGCGAAAGAATTAATATAGATAAAGAAATTCATGGTACAGGTTGCGCTTTTTCCGCAGGTTTAACATCATATCTTGCAAAAGGTTTTAAAATAGAAGAGGCGCTTATTAAAACGGAAAGGTTGGTTTCCAAATTCATAAAGGATTTCAGAAAGATTCCGGATAACAACAAAGACAAGCATATATATATTACAGGGAATATATGAACTGCGGAAAAACTAACTCAAATTTTTTTAATTCACCGCTTTTTTAAGTATTTTGTTTAATTGAGGGTATGGGCGATATCCCACGATTTTCTTATATAGAATGAGCCCCCTGTATATGAAAAAAGTTGGGGTTCCGCTTACTTTTAATCTGATTCCCGCAGCCATATTGCTTTTTATAAGCCTTTTAACCTGCAGGCTTTTTACGCAAGACTCTATTTTGTCAACATTTACTATTCCTTTAGCATGCGTTTTAAGGAAATAATATAAATCTCCCACAACGCTCCAATCACTCTGGTAGCGATATAAGAGACTTCTTACCTTTAAATATTTTCCCTGTAATGCCGCGCAATCCGCATACTCTGCTGCTTTGAAGGCATAGGGGTGAATCATTGTAAGGGGAAAATCCCTGAATTCTATAAAAATTTTCCCTGTTTTAACATAGTTTTTAATCACATATGGAAGATCTTTTTCTTCAAATTTCCCGCACCATGGGCACTGGAAATCTGAATACTCGATAATCGTAACATTTGCGTTGGGGCTGCCTTCCTGTCTGTATTTATTGACTGTTTTGACAAAATTTTTATAAGATAAGGCGTACGCTTTGGTATTAGCATTGTTCAAAAATGCTGAACCAAGAACCAGAGCAATAATGACAAACATTGCTTGCTTAAACAATTTGGATATTAATATTCTAAACATATTAAATATAATTAATATATGTTTAACATAAAGTCAAGTGAAAAATTTTTACCTTTTATTTAATTTACCCTGTAAAATGTTGAAAATGGGTTTTATCGGCGCCGCATATAGGGCAAACCCAGTTATCAGGAAGATCTTCAAACGGCGTCCCCGCTTCTATCCCTCCGATGGAATCTCCAACTTCCGGGTCATAAATGTATCCGCAAACATCGCACTGATATTTAGGTAAAGCAAGCGCTTCCTTCTCTGTCATTAATATCCTCCTTCTAATTTTATTAATATATCAATGATTAATTATTCTATCGTTATATTTTTACAAAATGAGTCTTGTCCATCATACAGATTGGGCAAAGCCAATCATCGGGTATATCCTCAAAAGGCGTCCCCGGTGCGATTCCTCCATCGGGATCTCCCTTTTCAGGGTCGTAGATGTAAGGGCAAGCCTCGCATAAGTATTTATCTTTATCTTTATCCGCTATATTTTGAATATCGTTTTTAGTTTGCAAGTTTATCATAATCAGCCTCACATTTATATTATATTAAATATTATACCAAATTTTTACTATTTTTTTGAAGCATTAAATTGTTATAATTATTGTTATAATTATTGTTATAATTAAAGAGGTAAAGTTTAAAAAATTTTAAAATAAGTCAAAATCAAAAAAAGGCAAAAATAATGGATATTTTTAAAGATACCTTAATTTTATTTGTTTTGTCATTTATTAAAGAAAAAAATAAGATGAATATTGAACCAAAAGAGGCTGAAAAACTCATAAAATTGCCTCCCGATAATTCTTACGGAGATTATTCGGTAGCCTCTTATTATTTGGCTAAATATGGTTTTAAAGGTAAACCTGAGAATACTGCTTCAGAATTTTTAAATTATGCACAGGTTAATTTTGAGCAAATAAAAGATTTTTTTAGCAAAATAGAAATAAAGGGTCCTTATGTTAATTTTTTTGTTCATAAAGAAAAATTTATTTCTATTACAGTAAAAAATGTTTTAAAACATAATAAGGCTTACGGAAGGGAGTATCTTAACAAACCTGAAAGGGTTGTTATCGACTTTTCGTCCCCCAATATAGCAAAGCCGTTTGGGGTGGGGCACTTAAGGTCAACCGTCATAGGAATGAGCCTTGCCAATATTTATGAATTTTGCGGATATGATGTCTTAAAAATAAACTATCTTGGTGATTTTGGAACCCAATTCGGCAAACTTATTACCGCATTTTGTCATTATGATGATATAGATTTTTATGAATTTGAAAAGGATCCTATTAAAGTCTTATATAAACTTTATATACGAATTCATAAAGAGGCTCAAGAAGATAGCGGCCTTGAGGAAGATGCAAGGCTGCGGTTTAAAAGGCTGGAAGAAAATATATTGAAAACTAAAAGGGCATTGGAAAAATATTTGGAAAATTTGCAAAACGGCGCAAATATCTTAAGAAAAGAAGATGATTGGTCCGCCGTAAAGATAACCGCCAAAAATAAGAACGACTTTTGTAGAACCGAAGACAGGCAATACGACATATGGAGTCTTTTTAGGGGATTAAGCATCGAGGAATTTAAACGGATTTATAATTTGATGGGAATCAGGTTCGATGTTTATGAAGGGGAATCGCAAAGCGCCGAATTTGCAAATGAGGTAGTGGAAATACTTTATAAAACCGGATTGGCTATGGAAAGCGAGGGGGCTATAATTATACCGCTAAAAGGCGTAAAAACTCCCGCGTTGATTGCAAAAAGCGACGGAACATCCCTTTATCTTTCAAGAGATATTGTTACGGCTATATTAAGAATGGCAAAATACAGTTATAATAAAATGATTTATGTGGTTGGTTCGGAGCAATCATTGCACTTTAATCAACTTTTTAATATTTTTAATATACTGAAGGACGGTAAAAATAAACTAAACAATTACCCTGTTTTTCAAAAATATGCCTCTTCCTTAAGCGGTAAACTAGTCCATATAAAATTTGGCAGAATAATCGGTATGTCCACAAGAAAAGGCAATTTGGTTTTTCTGGAGGATTACATTGATGAAGCAAGGCTTAAAGCCATGGAAAAACTAAATGAAAGGGATGATATATCAAATAACGCTAATGCCGTTACAAGTTTTAATGGAGAGAATAATGAAAAAGATATTTTCACGCTTGACGAAAAAGAATCCACCGCCCTTAAAATAGGGATTGGCGCGGTAATATTTAACGACTTAAAAACAAGGCGGGATACCGATGTCAACTTTAACTGGGACAATGTTTTATCCTTCGAAGGACAAACAGGACCTTACCTTCAATATACGGTTTCAAGAATAAACAGTCTTATATCACGATTAATAAAGGAAAACGGCAATGACATAACCGGCATAATCGGCATAAATAATATAATGTTTCATACCCTTACCGATATAAAATGGGGGGGAGCTTCTTTTGACAATAATTTTGACAATAATTTTGACGATGAATTTTCCATATCCGAAAGGAATAGCGATTTTAATGAAATATATCTTATTGCTAAGCAGATTTCAATTTTCAAAGACAATATAGAAATGGCATTAAATTTAAATGAACCTTCTATTG
Source organism: bacterium (assembly GCA_021798015.1). Taxonomy (GTDB): domain Bacteria; phylum SZUA-79; class SZUA-79; order Acidulodesulfobacterales; family Acidulodesulfobacteraceae; genus Acidulodesulfobacterium. The sequence goes on along the minus strand of JAJZYP010000022.1, from coordinate 8,310 downwards.
TAAGTTCATATGTTTTAGAATTGGCATCACTTTTTAACAAATATTATCAAAATTACAGGTTAATGGGTCAAGATTTCGAATATATTAAACCTCGCCTTTATCTGTTAATGGCAATTAAGGCGGTTCTAACCAATGCTTTAAAACTTCTTTGCATTCCAATTCTTGAAAGAATGTAATTTATATGTATATGGCGGCGAAACAATGAACCTTGAAATAAAAGATTTAACGATAAGATTGTATCCAAAAAAAAGTGGAGGCAGATATATAAATGTTGTCGATTCCGTAGATTTAAATATAAAAGGCGGTGAAATCGCTGCTATTGTTGGGGAATCAGGTAGCGGCAAATCGTTTTTGGGTCTTTCTATTTTAAGATTAAACCCGCCTGATGTTTCCAAAATAGTCTCTGGTTCCGTTAAGATAAAATGTTTAGAGAAAAATGATGAGTTGGATATTATAAAATTATACCGTAAAGATCTCCCATCCGTAAGGGGAAGATTAATATCGATGGTGTTTCAGGACCCTAACACTTCTTTAAATCCTGTTATTAAAATAGGAGAGCAAATTACCGAGGCAATATTTGCCCATGAAAAGGTAGGTAAGCTCGAGGCAAAAGAGATTGCAATTTCCTATCTTAATCGTATGAATGTCGACGGCAGGGCAAGGTTTAATTCTTATCCTCATGAATTATCGGGGGGCATGAGGCAGAGGGTTATGATTGCAATGGCTATGGTTCTTAATCCCTGCTTTTTAATTGCAGATGAACCAACCACGGCGCTTGATGTTACCACATCCTTACAGGTTTTAAACCTTATCGAAAAGATAAGGCTCGAATCTAATTTGGGAGTTATTTTTATAACGCACGATTTAAGCATTGCAAAAAATATATCGGATAAAACCTATGTGTTTTATGCGGGACAGGTGATGGAATGCGGAAAAACAGAGGAAATTATAGATAACCCTTTGCACCCTTATACCGTTTCTTTAATTAAAAGCGTTCCTTCTTTATCAAAAGATTATATGCAGGGACAGAGGCTCTTTACAATACCGGGTTATTTGACAAACGATGACTTTATGCCCGGAAAGTGCAGGTTTTACTCTCGGTGTTTTAAAAAGGGTAAGGATTGTTTACAAAACATTCCCTTAAGCTTAAATAAGATAAACAGCGAAAGGTTTGTCAGGTGTCTTAAAGTTTAGCTTTAATTTAATTAAAAAAACAAAAATAACATAAAAAAAAGGAAAACCAATAAAATTAAGTAAAATATGGAAAAAGAAATAATTTTAAATGTTTCCAATCTTTCGAAATATTACAAATATTATAAGTCTATATTTGATATTAGAAGGGATGTTATTAAAGCGGTTGATAATGTAACCTTCAACGTCTTTAAAAATGAGATTTTTGCAGTAGTCGGGGAAACCGGTTGCGGCAAATCGACCCTTTCCAAATTAATTATGGGACTAATAAGTAAAACATCCGGCGATATTTATTACTATGGGGAATTATTGGATTACAAGGATAAAAAGAAAGATTTCAGAAAAAAGATTCAAATTGTTTTTCAGGACCCATATTCATCGTTAAATCCGAAAAAAAAGATATATAAGATAATTTCTTATCCCGCCATCAAAAGCAATATTATTAAAAAAACGGATAGGCTTGACTTTGCCGTTTCTTTATTAAAGAATGTAGGATTAAGCGAGGAAATAATTTATAATTATCCTCACGAATTATCCGGAGGGCAAAGACAAAGAGTTTCTATAGCAAGAAGCCTTTCTGTGAGCCCGGAGCTTTTAGTTCTCGATGAACCTGTATCTGCCCTCGATATGTCCATATCGGCGCAGATTTTAAATCTCCTTATGGATTTACAGAGACAGGGTAAAATAAGTTATATCTTTATAACCCATGATTTGAAATTAGTAAGGCATATTGCGGATAGGGTTTGCGTTATGTATGGCGGAAAAATAATGGAGATTTCACCATCCCCGGATTTTTTTGACGCTCCCGCCCATCCTTATTCTAATGTCCTTTATAATTCTATATTGTCCTATAGTTTCAAAAAAAGGTTAAATTTTATAAATTTAAACGAAAACAATAAGGGATTGGAGGGGGTTAACAAAGAAAAAGAAAAAACCGGCGGATGTATATATTTTAAAAAATGCTATGCTTCGAAAGAAGTATGTAAAGAAAACAAGCCCCCATTAAAAGATATCGGGCATAATAGAATAGTAAGCTGTTTTTTTCCGTTTACTCATCAGGATCTTTAAATACATCATCCTCGTCTATTAAGGATAAATGTCTTAAATTTTCTAAATAGTCATCCGTGGCTTGCGCCTTTCCTTCCTCTTCGGAGCGAGATTGACAGTGTATACAAAAGTTGGAATAAGGAATTACTTTCAACCTTTTTTTTGAGATTGGTTCTCCGCATTCGTCGCAAACCCCGTAAGTTCCTTCTTTTATTTTAAGGAGAGCGTTGTCTATTTCCCTTATTTTTTGTCTTTCCCTATCGCCGAGCATATATGAAAGTTCCCGGTCTCTTTCGTTGGATGCGATATCATAGTTGTCCCCCTGATATTCCGAAGAATCTTTTGATGAACCCTCTTTAATACTTGCATCTATATCCTTAAAAATTTCCCTTTTCATGAGGGTTAGATTTTTTTTTATTTCCTCTAGTTCTTTATCCGAAAACTCATTTTCATTCTCCTCAGGATTACTTATATTTTTATCTTTTATAGCTTTATCTTTTACCGTCAATGTTTTTTTTACGGCTGCTTTTTTATCTTTTACCGCTTTTTTATTTTTCATTATTGTTCCCCCATTAAAAAAATTTTACTTTTTAAAAATGTTGGATTAGTATATATTTAATACAACTTAAAAGCAAGTCTAAAGTGTAGAAAAATTGATGAAGCAGGTCAGGGGGTAAGTTGAATGGAAAGTGAAGCGGGGCAAAGCTCATACGGAAGAGTTTTTGAATACGGGATTGACTTTAAAAAAGAGGAGGGAATAAGGACGCCTTATCAAATTGATAGGGATAGGATAATACACTCCAGCGCATTTAGAAGGCTTCGCAATAAGACCCAGGTTTTTGGAGTTTTTGCCTTAGATTATTACAGAACAAGGTTGACTCATTCGCTCGAAGTTTCTCAAATAGCCCGCTCCGTTGCATCCAATATTAACAAAAGGCGCGGTTTAAATATCGATATCGATCTTGTTGAAGCCATCTCTCTTGCCCACGATATAGGCCATCCCCCATTTGGACATATAGGAGAATATATTTTAAATGAAAAACTAAAAGGGGTTACAGGTGGAGAGCAGGGTTTTGAAGCAAATGCACAAAATATTAGAATACTTAATTTTCTTGAAAAAAAGTTTTATGATAGCAATAACAATAAAATATATGGATTGAATCCGTCTCTAAAGACGGTTGACGGAATATTAAAATATAAATTGCCTTATTGTTTATCGGATAAATCAAAACATTTTATATATGATAGCGATATTTTTATACTGGAGAGGCTTCACGGAAAAAATTTTATAGAATTCATAGAAAAAAATTATCATTATATAAATAAATACGAGAATAAAAATACCAAAGAAAAATTTTTTGAGGCTTCAAGATGCTTAGAGTGCCAGATATTAAACGCCGCGGATGATATAGCGTATGCGACGCACGATTTAGAAGACGGGGTTGAGTCAGGACTTATCGATATGGAAGGTCATTTAAAAGTAAAAAAATATTTAAAAGAGGATAAATTTTTTCCTGAAGATTCACCGGGGATAGAGGCCGAGATAGATAATTTTTTTAGCAGTCTCAAGGATATATTTAAAGTCTTTAACGATAATAATAACGATGATAATAGTAATAGCGTTATGAGTCATATTAAGGTAAAAACCGATTTAAAGGAGTTTTTCTCAAGGTATATATCTAAATTTATTTTAAACATAGATATTGAAGATAGGGAAAAATGGCTCAGTCAGGTTAAAGACGATTTAGTCTCCAAAGTCCCCGTTGATTTTAAAAACGATTCGTATAGGTACAGCCTTATCTGGAAAAATGATGTTAATATCTCCATCAAAGCGTTAAAACAAATTTCTTACAGGCTTGTTATGGAGAATAGGGATATATTATTAAACAGGTACAAGGTTAAGAATATCATAGAAATACTGTTTTCCGTATTTTCCGATAAAAAAAATTTGAAGCTTTATCCCGATGATTTTCAAGAGTTATATAAAAATGGATTTTATGACGAATTTGGAAAAAACGGCTTTTATGTAATGTGTGGTGATTATATCAGCGGCATGACCGATATATATGCGATTAAGCTGTACTCGTCGCTATTTGAAGCCAAAAATTTTCCGAGCATTTCTTCTTATATCGATTAAAGTACCCAATCTATCTCGAATTTACCGATAGACACTTCTTATATGGATTCCTGCGAAGGCAGGAATCCAGTGTTCTTTGACTTTTAAACATTTTAGTAATTTCTATCGGCAAATTGGGGTCTATACAAAAGCAAGCTCGACTATTTCGCATATAATATGAGCAATCAGGATGTGGCTTTCTTGTATTCTCGGAGTGTCTTGAGAAGGGATTTTTATTATAAAATCGCATATATTTGCCATTTCGCCGCCGTCTTTTCCCGTAAAACCTATAATTCTCATATCCAGTTCTTTGGCTTTTATAATGGCCGATATTATATTTTTGGAGTTTCCTGATGTCGATATCCCCCAAAATATATCCCCTTTGCGGCCGTTTGCCTCCAATTGTCTCGAAAATATTTCGGAAAAATCATAGTCATTAGCAATTGCGGTTAGGTTTGAAGTGTTAACGGTAAGACTTTCTGCGGCAAGCGCTCTTCTTTCTTTGTAAAATCTGGATACAAGTTCAGCGGCAATATGCTGGGCGTCGGCAGCCGAACCCCCATTCCCGGCGATAAAAACTTTTCCGCCGTCTTTGTAGGTTTTGATAATGGCTTTTGATATTTCGTCTATCGTTGATATTATTTCTTTGCCTGCGGCTGTCAACTTCAAAAGCCTTTGCGCATCGTTAAATCTTTCGATGATTAAATGTTCCATAAAGTTTTATCGAATTTTATTTAAAAAGCGATTTTCCGATATCGTTTCTATAATATTTATTTTCAAAATTTATATTTATTGCGATATCGTAAGCCTTATTTACAATATCCGGCGTTTTACCTTTAACGCAAATATTTAAAACTCTGCCTCCGTCGGTGTAATATTTTCCGTTTACCATTTTTGTTCCTGCATGGAAAACATAATAATCTTCGCCGTCATCTTTACTTAGATTGGGTAAATTGTCGAATGAAATTTCATAACCCGTTTTATAATCTTTTGGGTAGCCCAAGGATGATAAAACTATGCAAATAGATTTGTTATCGTCAAACTCAAGTATATAGTCTTTTAAATTTCCGTCTATCACGCTTAAAAATAAATCTACTATATCAGACTTAAGCCTTATAAGTATTGCCTGAGCCTCCGGGTCCCCGAATCTAACATTAAATTCAAGAACATAAGCATCGCCGTCTTTTATCATAACCCCGGCATATAATATGCCTTTATAATCCACACCTTCCTTTTTAAGTCCTTCTAAAGTTGGTTCTATTATGGTTTTATTAATTTTATCCTCCAAACCCGGCGAGACAAAAGGATTAGGGGAGACAGCCCCCATTCCTCCGGTATTTTCACCCTTATCTCCGTCTAGCACCTTTTTATAGTCCATACTGGTAATAAGGGGTTTATAAGAAACACCGTCTGTAATTACCATATACGAAAGCTCAAAGCCGTCTAAGTAATCTTCGACAATAACCGTTTTTCCGCTTTTCCCAAAAATATTTTTATTAAAAATCGAATCTAAGATATTTTTGGACCCTTCAAAGCTATTGGAAATAAAAACCCCTTTTCCGGCGGCAAGTCCGCTAGCCTTAATAACTAAAGGATGTGGTTTTTCTTTGATAAAGTTTATTGCCTGCGTAAAATCTGTAAATGATCGGTAGTCCGCCGTTTTTATTGAATTTCTTTTGAGGAAATCTTTCGCATATTCTTTCGATGATTCCAAAAGGGATGCCCTTTTATTTGTACCGAATATTTTTAAACCGTTTTTGGTAAACTCATCGACTATCCCCAAGGACAAAGGCACTTCCGGACCCACGACCGTTAAATCTATTTTGTGATTCTTTGCAAAATTAACAAGACCGTTTATATCATCCTGCTTTATCATCACATTTTCGCTGTTATAGAATGTTCCTCCATTGCCGGGGGCGCAATACACTTCGGCATCAATCCTTGAATTTTTAATGGCATGAATTATAACGCTTTCCCTTCCGCCCGAACCTATGACAAGTATTTTCATAGTTATATTATAATAAGTAATTAGTGTTTAAAATGTCTTATATTCGTGAAAATCATTGGAATATTTAATTTATCCGCTTCCTTAATAACCTCGTTATCCCTTATAGAGCCCCCCGGTTCTATTATCCCGCTCACACCGATTTTGCCCGCATACTCCACCGAATCCTTAAATGGAAAAAATCCGTCCGAAGCCATAACAAAACCCTTAACATTCCCGTAAGAATCATTCATTTTTTGATAAGCAAATTTAGCGCTGTCGATTCTTGACATCTGTCCCGCCCCGATACCTATGGTGGCACAATCTTTCGCATAAACTATGGCATTAGATTTGACATGTTTTGCAATCTTCCATGCAAAAATCAAATCATTTAATAAATGATCATCTATCTTTTTATTTGTAACCGTTTTAAAAGAATGCGTGTTATCCTGTACATCATCTTTTTCCTGAATAAGAACCCCTCCCGAAGCGCTTCGCAAAGAAAACTTATCTCTTTTAAGAATAAAATTATGAAAATATTCAATGATTATCGTATTTTTCTTGGATTTTAAAATTTCGAGGGCGTCGTCGCTATAACCCGGGGCTAAAATAATCTCAACAAAAAAAGGCTTGATTTCAAGTGCTGTTTCTTTATTTACCTTCTTATTAAAAGCTATTATCCCTCCGTAAGATGAAATCTCGTCGGTCTTTCTTGCTTTAAGAAAGGCATCCTTTAAAGATATTTTGCTTAATGCGGCTCCACAAGGGTTGGTATGCTTTACGATTAAAGAAAACCAATCTTCCGTTTCATAAAAATCTTTTATTATATTAAGGGTTGAATCGATATCTAACAGGTTATTATATGAAATATCTTTTCCCGAAATCTTTTTAAAAGCGGGGTAATTATCCGTCTTTTGTTCATGCGTGATAATTTCATTTAAATCTTCATTTAAATCTTCATTGAACCCCGCCTTATAAAATGCAGCCTTTTGATGAGGATTTTCTCCATATCTTAAATGAGATATTTTTTTAAGATTCAGGTTTAACTCCCCCTTAAAGCTCTCATCCCTCTTTTCTTCTTCCGAACCTAAAAACTTAGAAATTTCATTATCATAATCTGCTGTAAGCTTAAAAGCCTCGTATGCAAACACTTTTTTAATTTCTTTGGATATTTCTTGTTTGTTTTTAAGAAATTCTATTATAGCGGAGTAGTAAGCGGGGCTTATTACGACGGAAACGTGCCCGAAGTTCTTTGCCGCCGCCCTTATCAAAGAGACGCCGCCTATGTCGATAAACTCAAGCTTTTCTTCAAATGTTATATTTTTATCTTTCATTTCTTTAAACGGATATAAATTTACGACAACAAAATCTATAGGGTTTATGTTATTTTTTTTCATATCTTTTATATGATTTTCATTGTCCCTGATTGATAGAATTCCTCCGAAAATGGCAGGATGCAATGTTTTAACCCTCCCATCCATAATTTCCGGAAAATTTGTTATCTCGTCTATTCTTTTTAAATCGGTTATTCCGGCAGATTTTAATGTATTATAAGTATTTCCTGTTGCAATAACGGTGTAACCTGCTATTTCAAGGTGGGTCGCAAATTCCACGATACCCGTTTTGTCATAAACGGATATAAGGGCATATCTTTCCTTAGGCATAATAGTAAATTTTCCTTTGATTTTAAAATGTTATATAGTAAAATATAAAAAAAATTATTGAACTTGTAAATTTTACTAATTTTAAATATTTATTTCAATAGAAGTTTAGTCCCTTTATTTCCAAAGATAATAACTTCCTGATATTCAGGAGAGGGCATAGGAGAGCAAATGAAAAGGTTAAAATTAGCGGTTTTATTTTTTTTAACTACCATTGCCGAGAAGTCCCCCATTATCGTTTATATAAATGACATGCGTTTATTAACGCGTAAACGATAATATGTAAGATAGGGGATGGCAGGCAATACAAT
>JAJZYP010000124.1 GCA_021798015.1 bacterium | reverse complement strand
AAAGGATGGATGCTTATTACGCCCGAATACCCTTTTTTTGCAAAATCGACGGATTCGCCCACTGTAAGAATAGCTTCGCCTCCAAGCGACAAATCAAGATATTTTTTTGAATAAGAAAGTATATCTTTTATGCTTGTTTCTTTATGGTTTCTAAACAGTTTTTTGAACGGCTTAAACATGCCCGTTTCGTCTTTTCTCTGGTAATAATTAACCAAAAAACTTAAAAAAATATCTTTTACTTTTCTGCTCCTTAAAGCGTTTACCGCATATTCATGGGTAGTAAAAGTTATCCATTTATACGTTGGAACCACCGAAACTTCGCCTCCTAGAGCTTCTACTTTTTCGATAGTAAAATTGTTGGTAAACTTGTTAAGCCTTAAAAATATTTCGCCTACTATGCCTATGAGGGGCCTGTCTTCGTCTTTTCTGGGAATTCTTTCGAATTTTTTAGCGCATATTGCCATGGTATCGTAAATATCTTTGCCCTTCTCGGTTGCCTCTACTACGATATTTATGCATTCTTTATAAACGGAAACCGTATCGCCTTTGGTAATTTCATAAGGCCTAACCCTGTATAAAGCTTTTTCGAGAGTATCTACGGCTACGCAGCCCTGCCAGGCAACCCTTCTAAAAAGCGTAGCTTTATCTCCTATAAAATCCGTATAAGATTTTTTAGCGCTGGGAACTACAAATTCGACGTCCGTATAGCCCAGATTGTCGAGAACCATTTCGTGCAGTCTGTTATATTGACCGAATTTACATGGTCCAGGCGAAGTCGGCATAAAAAAAGCCGATTTTTTTGCGTCGAAATCCGGTTTTTCTATAACCTTGATAATATCTCCCGTAGTAACGAAACAGGGCATACATTCGTTTCCGTTGGTAAACTTAAGTCCAAAATCAAGCGTAGACTCGTCAGGCTCGTCCATAACGGCGGAATCGACTCCGCATCTTCTAAATGCGGCGCTTAATGCGTATGCCGCATCTGACATATAAGGTATATACACTTTTTTATCAAAAATATTAGTATTTGTATGGTGCATATAAACTCCGAATTAAATATATTTAACCGTTATATTTAGTTGTATTTTTATTACTTTTTCTCAATTACATTATAATAGAGCATTACGATAAAGTCAAATTTATTGACGGGGACAATCTATTGACGGGGACAGAATTGAATTCTGTCCCCGTCAATATTTTATTGCCGCTGCTTATTTAAAAATCGTTGCAAATAATCGATACATTTAATAAAATTAAGCAATATGAATTTCAAAAAAGTATTAATTATTTATAATCCTAAATCTGGTCGTTTTTCGGAAAAAAAACTATCTTATATATTAAGTTTTTTTAAACTTAAAAATATTTCGGCAGATATTCTAAATATACTGGAAACCTCAATAGAAAAAGAAAATATAGAAAACTCTTTCGACGCGGTTTTGGTAGCCGGCGGAGACGGAAGTTTAAACCACGTTATTAACAGACTTGCATATTCGTATATGCCTATCGCGCATTTACCTATGGGCACGGTTAATCTTTTCGCAATGGAAAATAAAACTCCGCATTATTTAAAAAAGGCTCTCCATGAAATCCTAAATACATATAAACCCATAAAAATAGGTTTAGGGCAGGCAAACGAAAGATTCTTTTTTGCCATGACCGGCATAGGGCTTGATGCTTTCATAGTTAAAAACATGGAAGAAAAAATCAGAAACAATAAAAGAAGAATTTATAATAATTCGACGAAATATATAAGTTATATCTTAAACATAATAAAAATGACGAAAAAATATAAATTTTACGATTTATGCATGGAAAAAAATACCGAAAAAATTACCTGCGCAAAAGAAATTATCGTTTCAAACATACGCTATTACGGAGGACCATTTAAAATATTCCCTAAAAATTCGCCTTTAGACGATAGATTTCATATAAGAATGGTAAAAAATGCCTCCGGAACTGCCGACGTAATTTTTTCTATATTAAAATCATTAATATTCTATGAAAAATATTCAAACGATTCGGATTTTTATAAAAAAGACGATGAAGTAATTATAACTTCGACGGACGTTTCGACGGATAAATTAATATATTATCAGTGCGACGGAGAACTTGCGGGCACGCTTCCCGTAAAGATAAAAAAGGTAAGAAATGCGGTAACTATGCTGATAAATCCGCGCTATTTTCCGTTACCGCAGCAATAAAATCATTTTTAGCTGCGTAAACTGCGTGCATAAATACCGATTAAATGATTTACCGGAATACTTTGGCTATGCTTTAAAATTCCGCTCTGGTCTTTTAACGAAAATATGCATCCCGAACACGACGTTAATATTTCCTGCGGAGCTGCTTCTTTAATCTCTTCAAATTTTCGTTTCGTAATTTTTTTGGATAAATCGTAATGCCTGACGTTAAACATGCCGCCGTTGCCGCAGCAATAGTTATATTTTAACGGCTTTAGTTTTAATCCTTCGATTTTATCCGCAATTAAACCTGGCTCTCCTATTAATTTTTCATAAGCCGAAGCCGGCTTGAAATCCGGCATATTTGAAAGATGGCACGGAATATGAAATACCGCTTCGGTTTCATTATTTAATTTTCCTTTTTTTATCTCGAATCCGTGTTTTTTAAGTTCATTAAAAAAAGACCAAATACTTATTAATTTTTTAGAAAAATCCAAAATTTCGGTATAATTTTCGTCATTTTCGTTAAAATACTTGGGATAAAGCTTATTTATAGAATATGAACATGAAGCGCATGACGTTACTATATAATCTAATTTTTTGCCTTTAAAAGCCAAAGCGTTATTAACGGCAAGCTCTTTAAAAGACTTTAAGTCGCCGCTCGATATAAAAGGCAGTCCGCAGCACCCCTGCATTTTGGGAACGAAGACTTCGACTCCGTTTTTAGTCAAAGAAGTTACGGTATCGACAGATATCTGAGGATATATGCCGTTAAAAACGCATCCGCTGAAATATCCGACTTTAAAAATATTTTTACTGTCCTCGACGGCTGATTTCCTCATAGCTTTCCCATTCTTAAGAGCCTGAAACTGAGACGGCTGTTTTTCCAACGAAGTATCTGCATTAAATATAAGGTCTCTGCTTCCGATAAAAGATTTGCCTTCGGGCATCGGTGAATTTCTGCCGGACAATTTTTTTACTAATGGAATATTGGCAATTTTTAAGGCGGTTTTTAATAAAATTTCTCTTTTATTTTTAAGAATATTTAATGCTAATTTACCGGAAGAAAAACTTTTGTTTGAAAATTCTTCCAGTTTTATTTTTTCGTTTATAACAAGTTCTACTATATTAACGTCGTTAGGACATACTTTTTCGCATCTTCCGCACAGAAGACAGGCGGACATCGACTCCCGCACCTTGCCGGCTCTCAAGGGAATGCTGTCGGTATAATCGGTTAAAACTATGCGCACTCTGCCCCTTGGACTTAAAAACTCGTTAAAACCGATATTGTAAGAAGGGCAGACAGGCAGACATTTTCCACAGTGAACGCAATTAAGATAGGTTTTATTTTCGGATAACAAAGAAAAAAACTCCATTTTTATTTTTTTACAAAAAATCGTGCATTTCCAATAATGAAACTCAATCAAATATATGGGAAAAACATGACAATATTGTCAATATTTAATTCAATTAATTTAAAATATTTTCCCCGGATTAATTATATTTTGCGGGTCGAAAACTTTCTTAATGTTTTTTAAAAGATTCATATAATAATCGTCGTATTTCAGTTTCATAAACTCTTTCTTTTCAAGCCCGATTCCGTGTTCGCCGGACAAACTGCCGCCAAGTTCGATGGTCTTTTTTAATACGTCGTATTTAGCTTTTCCGCCTTTTTCGACCATTTCGGCATTGCTTTTATCAAGCATAATATTTACGTGAATGTTTCCGTCCCCGAAATGCCCGAAATTTATAACGGGAATTCCATACTTTTTTGAAGTTTCTTCTAGAAAAGCAAGCATATCCGGAATTTTATTAATCGGAACGGCAATATCGTTATTTATTTTAAGGTCGCCGTATTTTCTTAAAGAAGGCGATATGGCTTTCCTTGCATCCATTATAACTTTTTTGTCTTCGCTTTTTTCCGACGCAAAAAGGAAAACCGGAGAAAACCTTTCCAATATATTTTTATACTCGCCGATCGATTTATCGACTTCTTCCTTAGAGCCGTCGGCTTCTATAATAAACAGGAATTTGCCCGTTATTTTTATTATATCGCTTTTAAAAATGCTTTTAACGGATTCAATGGAAAATTTATCCATAAATTCAAGCATAGAAGGTCTGTTTCTCAGCTTCAAAAGAGAAATTGCAGCGTTAAACCCTTTATCGATATCGTCGTAAGATACTAAAATCAACGATTTTTCTTCAGGTTTAGATAAAATTTTAAGCGTAATTTTGGAAAAAAGGCCGAGAGTGCCTTCGGAACCGGTAAAAAGATGAGCAAGATTATATCCCGAAACGTTTTTGACCGTTTTTGAACCGGTATGGATAATTTCGCCTTCTCCGGTTATAACTTCGAGCGCTGCGACGTAATCTTTTGTAACTCCGTATTTTACGGCGGAAGGTCCGCCGGAACATTCGGCTACGTTGCCGCCTACCGTCGAAAACTCGTAACTTGCGGGGTCAGGCGGATAAAAATACCCTTTTTCGGCAAGATAAGTCTTAAGGTCGGCGTTTATTATGCCGGGTTCGACAGTAACGAACATATTTTCTTCATCTAATTCTGTAATATGGTTCATTTTCGTAAACGAAACCACGACGCCGCCTTTTAACGGCAGACTTCCGCCCG
>JAJZYP010000123.1 GCA_021798015.1 bacterium | reverse complement strand
CCCAAAAGAACAAGACCCCCGTGAATTTATAACGGGGATGGTCGCAATCCCTTATAAATCAGGGAAATATTCTTACGAGGCTACAAAATGATAGGTATAATTTTTAAGGATAAGGATTGTCGCAATCCCTTATAAATCAGGGAAATATTCTTACTCATTATGCTTTTGCACGATAAAAGCCTTTGCCAGCGGGTCGGTCGCAATCCCTTATAAATCAGGGAAATATTCTTACGTATTTATTATGAATTTAGTAGTATTAAGTGGATTTTTGACAGTCGCAATCCCTTATAAATCAGGGAAATATTCTTACCTTTACGATAAGGCCATTCGGCCTTATGTAAAGGAAGAGACAGTCGCAATCCCTTATAAATCAGGGAAATATTCTTACATTTTTATTTGGATGGTTTTAGGGATAATTGTTTTTTTTATGTCGCAATCCCTTATAAATCAGGGAAATATTCTTACGTATTAATAGGATTGAGCGCTATGGTTTTTGTATTTATGTCGCAATCCCTTATAAATCAGGGAAATATTCTTACTAGATATAGTAATTAAAGATTATGCTATATCTAAAAATACCAGTCGCAATCCCTTATAAATCAGGGAAATATTCTTACACTACCCTTTGTAAGTTGTTGAAATAATTAACCTATTTGAACCGTTTTTCGTAATGTCCGAGTTATCCACAGGTTATCAACAGTTTTTATATGTCAAATAACGATATTTTTTAACTTAAAAGTTAGTATACATCTACGTTTCCGTAATGTCAAGGGTTTTTGTTACAAAAACGGATAACGGAAAGTGTTGATAATGCTGTATCTTTTGTAATGTGTTGAAATTATTAATATTTTTTTAGCCGTTCTAATTATACTTAAAACTATTATCAAATAATTCTAAGTTCCCTTTTTATTTCTTCTTTAATGTTAATCAAATTATCAGGCTTAATAATACTGCAATTTAACAATTTTGCGCGTTTTAAAAGAGATTCTTTTATTTCGCCGGGATGGTTTTTTTTGTCTATTATGTTATCCGAGGCAGTGCTTGCAAGAAAACTTTTGGTGGTTAAACGTCCAAGATCGGCTTGTAGAGCGGAAATTTTATAGAGAATATCGGTTTCGGAATCGTGTGCTTGATTGAGCGATTTACATTCTACCATATATAAATTATTGTTATATGTGAAAAGGACGTCGAACTCGTTTTCCGCTTCCATGCCGGTAGATAGGTTTCTTACTTTTACGTTAATTCCTAAATCGTTAAATATCTCCTGATGCTTTAATTCCTTTAATTCGTTAAAACAAAAACGTTCGAGCCAGCCGCCGGTTAAAAACTCGAACTGGTGTTTTTTAATTTCGCCTTTTATTTGAACTTCTGTGCTTTTATTATGGCCTATTGTATTATGAACGGAAATCGGCTCGGTTATATCGACGGAAATATTAACTTTCGGATTCTTATAATCTTTTGATACAGGCGTTATGGAAAAATCGCTAAGGTAACGAAAATTAAATAATTCTTCGATAAGTTTTAAGACTTGTTCGCGGTTATCACCTTTAAAAATGCAATGAATGTCTATGAGGTGATGCTTATTGTTATTAAAATTAATTTCTAATTTTTTTAATTCATGAAACAACGAAGATAAAAAATTATTTAAACTATCATAATTTTGCATTATGAATTTAGATATTTCTTTAGTATCTATTGCAAGTTTAAACTGCGGATAAGATTCGTTAAATCCGTCATTAAAAATACTATCGTCTTTTGCGACTATGCCTATACCGTTTGAAGCAAAATATTGGGATATGTTTAATCTTCTGTCTATATTTACGGACGGTTCGCATTTATCCGTGCCGTAACAGTTTTCGGTTAAATCTACTATTTTGTTAGTGCGGATAGGAATATACGCTATTTTATATTTTTTGGCTGGAAGATTTTTGGTTAATTTAACGGCGTTGTATAAACCCAAGGCCATAATTTTATTACCGCCGGTAATGTTTGCGATAACTTCGTCAAACTTTTCGCCGGATCTGTTTTTTAAATCTTTAAACCATTCTTCTATTTTCCCCTCTACGTCGGCGGGGGATTCGGGATTAACGCTTATTATCCATAAATTGCCTTTTTCTTCGGAATATATAGAATTTTGGAATTCGTATATTTTCTTTAATCCACCTATCATGAATTCTATCTTAGGTTTCATTCTCTCGGTAGCAACCATAAGTAATGCATCGGGCTTATAATAATCTATGCATAATACATTTGGAATCGTTTGGTCGCTGATTAAGGAGATTAGAAGGTTCATAATATTTTAAATTATATTGCATTTTACCCAGCCTAAAGGGTATTTTTTTAATTCATTCAAATCATGTGTCCATAGCGTAGTTTGCCTATCGGATAAGCTATAACTATATTTATTTTTAATTTTAATTTTTCTATAACCTTCCATGGTTACTTCGAATGCCCCTGAATGGTTGCCTATCTTCATTAAAAATGCGTTTTTATTAATTTTGATTTCGTCTTTATTTTTTTCAAATAAGCTAATAATATCATTATTAAAAACATTAGGAAATGTCTGAGATTCAAAATTATAACAACTTTCGCCGTAGTGATAGTTCATAGCTTCTCTGATTGTGTTTATATTTATATTATCGGGATTTGAGCCGTCGTTAATTACAGTAATAGTACCTATAAATTTCCTCTCTCTTAAAGCTAACTCCATTAACACCGGAACGCCTTTTCCTTCAGATAAATCTTTTCCTGATTTAACGTTGACGACCCTGTCGACGAAAGAATACCTTTTTTCGTCAGATTCAGGCATAAAATCGGATATTTTAATTAATCTGAACGGATCGTCGGAACTATTTTTTTCTCTAATATTTAATATGCTTTTTTCAACATCTTTAGATTTTGATTTATCGACAAAATTATCGGCTTTCTTTCCGTTTCTAATTTTATAGTTTAAAACAGCGGTTCTAATCGAACCTTTTATGGAACTTCCCGGTATATATATATTTTTTTTGAAACTATCCTGAATAAACGACCTTATTTCTAAACGATTAATTTCGTTTTTTTTAACGCCCATCTCAATATTTTTTTTGTATATTTCAAAAACATTTTTTGAAACCGGCATTTTCCAATCGGTCATTTCATCGTTAAAATTATTATAAATATATTCGTTGATTTTAAGAAAATCATTTAAATTGCTAATTTTTAAAAGCTCGTCGTATTTACCGGAACTAATTATATAATCAATAAACTTGTCTCTGTTAATAAAATAAAAAAAGTATTTTTCATCTGCGCTATCTTTTATGACGTAATCTACCGGCACGTAATCTTCTCCGGTACCTATATGTATAGGCGTTATTGTAGTCAATTCTACTTTGTATATTTCTATAGTTTTTTTCATACTTGCTTTAAAATTTATTTAAATTTTAAGTTAAATTTTTATGAAAAACGGCATTAAAAAAGTTCCCTGAATATGATTTTTGCCATGCCTCGATATATTGCTCAATGCTTTTCCATATATATCTCTTACATTTTCGGTATTTTTTATTAAAAAAGTAGAGCCAGGCCTGTAAGCTACAAAAGGATTTTTAAAATAATCCCCGTTCGACAAAAAACCTCCATGCTTAGGAAATTTGGTAATTATTTTGCCGTAATTTACATAACAATCCGATTCCGTTTCATTATAATCGTACGGTACTCCATGCGAAAGAGTCATAAAAGCGTTAGCGCCGTCGAAATATTTCAATTCTTCCGGTTCTTCAATTATAGATGAATCTCCATCCTCTAATTTGTATCGACCTTTGCCTGTCGATGCATCTTTTCCGAAACCAAGTTCGCCTATTAAATTTATGATGTTCTTAAGCTCTTCAATATTTATTATCGTTTCGTTATATTTTACGTAATAAGTTATAGAAGTATTAACGGTATTAAAATACGTCTCTTCGGAATTGTACAACTGTCCGTCGAAAGTCGTTCCCGTTATTCTATTTATTGAATTTTTTAAAACATTTTCGGTTATCGTAACAGATTTATCAGTATTTTTTTCAACGGAGTTAATTTTACATTTTAACCAATTATCAAAAATATTTTTATCTCTCAAATCCAAGCGATTTTTCATTAAAAAATCGGATTTAATAAATTCCGTTTTTTTATATTCTTTAGCATTCTTTAATTCGTCGCCTTCAAATTTATATGGTTCTATTATCGGTTTCGGAAGCAAATCGTTGATAAAACCGTCGGAAAAAGCTATAAAGCGATTTTCGTTAACATTTTCAAGTATTTCTTCAAGCTTTTTAAATCCGTTTAAATATCCATAAATCCAACAGAATTGTCCGAACAACGTATCGCTCTGAAATTTGGTGCCGAATGAAGACAACGGTTTTACTTTAATTTTAAGAGATTTCATAATTTATGTTAATCTATATTGATTTTTTTTAAATCTATTTCTTCGTTGTTATCTTTTTTTAAATTAATAAATTCTATCTTGCCGTAACCTCTTGAACCGCTCCCCCCTAAAGAGTCCAATTCAAGCATTCTCATGCCTTTAAGTAAAGTTTTAAAATTTTCTTCGTCTATTTTCCCGCTATCATCGTTATTTTCCATGTCAAATACTTTATAAGATAAAGAAAAATCAAATAAAGCGCCGCTTACTATTCTTTCCATTCTCCTTGGTCCGGCGAGGCTTGCGGTTCCTTTAACCCTGTCTATTGAGACTTCGGTTTTTATTTCAAATAATTTATCCATATTTTCATTTATTTTCCAATCTTCTATATATTTGGAATTTAAATAGCTATCGTTAAAAGTTACCCTCGTCG
>JAJZYP010000122.1 GCA_021798015.1 bacterium | reverse complement strand
CATCCGCCTTGCTATTTATCATTGCCTTAATAAAAGTACTTATATTATAAGGCTTTACATAATCGTCGTCATCTAAAAAAACAATATATTCGCCTGAAGCTTCTTTTGCCGCCCTATTTCTTGCAGCACTTGAGTGAAGATTCGGTTGCATAATAATCTTCCAACCTCTGCCATTAAATTCTTCGATTAAACTGTTTAAATAATTATAGGATTCTCTATCCCTGCTGCCATCATCTATTAAAATAACTTCATAGTTTGTATAATCTTGTTTTCTTAAAGAATCTACGGCATATTTCAATAAATGAGGTCTTTCGTGATGCACGAGACAAACCGAAACTTTTGGTTTTGAAGATAAATCTGTGCTATATTTTAAATCAAAAGATAATTCTTCTATGAATTTAATTAAATCTTTTTTTACTTTGTCTATACTATAATTAGATTTGGTGGGCGTAATTCCGTTTATCATGTAATCGTGTATCTTATCGGCTAAAATAAATTTATTTAGAACAAAACTGCGGTTTGCAATATCTTCTGCTTCTATATACTCTAAAGATGCAATCTTATCCGAAACTATAAAAGGTATATCATAATACAAGCATTTTGTTATTATATAAGGTGTATTTTCCAATAAATATGGCAGAATCAAAAGTTTCCCGTTATCTTGCAGGAGGTATTTGACCGATTGATTAAAATCAAAACTATCTATTATGTTTATCTTAAAATTCCAGTGTTTAATTCTATTATGTAAATTTTTCATCGAATCTTCATCTGGTTTATCGCCTGAAAATATAAAAGATACAACTAAATTTCTATGTAACATGGAGTATTTTATATTAAAAATATCTATTGCATCGATAAATATATCTATATTTTTTTGCTTTTCAAAATTTCCGTAATAAACCAATTCATTAATTAAGTGCTTTCTTTTATTTTCTTTCTCTAATATATTACTCTTGTTATTGCCGATGTTAATAATTTCATTGACGCCGTCGTAAATTATATCCCAAATCATATATACTTCACTCGGGATTTGCCAATCGTTGTCTTTAATCCAGTTCACGATATAATTCGACGAGACCAACAAGACATCACATAATTCTATTGATTTTTTTTCTATATAATCGATTGCAATATAATCGAGAGAATCAAAGTCCGTCTTATTAGCAAAAAGTTTCCATCTTGTCGGATGAAAAACTTTAACTATTATTTTTGAATTTTGAAACATCAGCCCCTGATTTTTTGCAAGTAATGAATAAAAACCAAATCCTTCATAATCGCTGAAAAATATAATGTCGAAATTTGGCTGAGATTTAAACCAATTATAAATTTTATATGAACTAACAAGATTTTCATTGGCTAATCTATCCGAAAAATATTTATCGTCTATAGAGGATATTGATAAAAATAACTTAACATTAAGGCTAATGCAAAATGAATTAATAATGCTTATTTTTTCTTTATATTGTTCAATATTTTTATTCGCAAACAAAATAGAAACATCATACCCTGATGAATTTAAAAAAAGCGCCAATTCGCTATAATAAATGCTTATTTCGCTGTCGTAAGGCACTCCGAAAATTCCGTTGGTTACAATGCATACTCTTTTATTTGCCATTTTACCAAATATACCTATATCCCATTATGATTCATATTCTTTTAATAAAGATTCCGCCCTTCTGATATAAATTTCTTTTATATTTTCTTCTTCGCCTATCGTTTCAAGCTCATTCAACTTTGCCTGAATTGCAAGATTATAAAAACCCATAAATAAAGATAAGTAAAGTCCTCTCCATCCGTCCAAGTAACCATTATTATTATAATAACGTTGCATAAAACCATTTATCATGCCCAGCAAAGCAGCCGTTGTGTTGCTTCTAACGCCATCTTCATGCATCTGGTGCGCATGAAGCGTTGTGTATTTATTAAGTTTTTCAATAAAATGAAAGGAATTTGTATAATTAAAATGAATCATCGCTTCGTCTTCCTTATAAGGAAGAAATACGACTCTCGCTCCGTATTTCGGTATATTAACATGGTGCAGTTTTATTTCTATTTCAAGAAAACCGTTCTTGAAAAATCTCATCTGCCTGTCCTGTTCGGGGTCCCATCCGGTATGCATTATTCTTGTTCCTAAAAGATAATTTACCCTTGGAATAGATACTATATCAGCTTCGTCTTTTGTTGCTATATCTATCAATCTTTTGCTCAAATTAAACGGAATAAGTTCATCCGCATCTATCATAACAATCCAGTCTTTTGTCGCCTTAGAAACCGCGTATGCCCTTGCTTTCTCGAACGATATCGTTCTTTCGTAATAATAAATTTCAGCTCCGAATCCTTTTGCTATCTCCACGGTTTTATCCTCGCTGTGCATGTCGACCAAAATTATTTCATCGACCCACGGTTTTACAGACCGCAAAACAAATGAAATGTTTTTTTCTTCGTTTAATGTATTTATTACCGCAGATATTGTAGGCCTATTATTTTCTTCAAATTTATTTAATACCGATAAGTCATTTGATTTTTCCAAAATCGACCGTCCTGTATTTTTATATTTATCAGTTAAATGAAATATTCATAAATCTATAAAAACTCTACAACATTATATAATTTTCTTCCAAAATTTTTATAATTTTTTCAACATCAGCTTCAGATTTTATCTCATTTGTATTTATTTTAATATCCGGCTTTTCCGGCTTTTCGTAAGGAGAATCGACGCCCGTGTAGCTTTCTATTTCTCCGTTCAACGCCCTTTTGTACCAACCTTTTGCATCCCTATTAACGCATTCGTGAAAAGGAGTGTCTATAAATATTTCGACGAAATCGCCGGAGCCTATTATTTCTTTTGCCGCCTGCCTGTGCTTCTTTAAAGGCGAAATAAAGGATGCAATAACGATAATTCCGGCATCTACGAAAAGTTTGGCGGCTTCGGCGACTCTTTTTATGTTTTCTAATCTGTCTTCTTCGGAAAATCCCAGTCCCCTGCTGAGCCCGTGCCTTATATTGTCGCCGTCTAAAAGATACGTATGGTAACCTTTTCCGTTCAACCGTTCTTCAAGCATATTTGCAATGGTGCTTTTTCCGCATCCGCTGAGCCCGGTAAGCCACAAAACGCACCCTTTCTGGTTTTTAAGTTTTTCCCTGTCGCTCCTTTTTACTTTATGTTCGTGCCAGACGATGCACGGGTTTGCATGATTTTCTGCTTTCATGTTTCCGAGTTTCCGCTTTGGCGCGAATTACAAGATGTTAAAGATTCCGTTAATTCGGCAATTTTTGCGTCTTTTTTGTCAACTTCTTTTTTTAAATAAAGCAATGCGTCGAATTGCGCCTGCATATATAAAAGCGTAGAGCGGAGTTCCTCCATCCATGAATAAATTTTATTAATTTTTGCCGCCGCTTCGACACTTTCCAAGGAAATTTCATCTATTGCAATACGTTTAAGTAAAATATAAAGTTCGGTAATTTTAGGCGGAACATCGGCATTTGCAACAAGGTCATCTATCCCGAAACTTGAATGCCTGAGGGATTCGCTTAAAAATGATTCTTTATACTCTATAAATTCGGGACTATCTGCGTCAAACTTCAAATTTAAACGTTCTGCCGTCCTTTCTAGCTGTTTTTCGGAGTCTTTCATCAATTCGTCGTAATCGACGACTATGCGTTTATAGCCTGCCGAATAAATCAATGAAGCCGTAATGTAGCCGAGCCATATATAACATCCCTTAACTATGTCGAACCCGTCCCTTTTCTGCATAGATTTTGCGGCACTTAAAGGATTGCGGCATGCTATTATATAAGATACTTCAGCCCCTTCGTTTTTAAATATATCGTTCCATAAAGGCAAAAGCCTGACAATTAAAGGGTCTTTAAAACCGAATAAATCCGTCGCTTCAAGTCTCCTTTGCACGATATTCGCTGCAATATCATAAAAAGCCGATAAAACCTGCCTAGTATTGTCGTCAAATATAGGCAAAACCGGATTATCCCATGTATAGCCTATAGAATTCAACATACTTACGTCTAATTGGCTTATTTCTAAATCCTCGAAATATCCTTTTTCGTTATCCGGACCGACAATATCCTGTCCGTAAAACCTCCCAAGATTGACACCTAAAACTTGGAGTCCCCTTGTAATTGCGCTCGTGCCGCTCCGCTGAACTCCTATTACCGCGATAATCCTTTTCTTTTTTAATGTCATTTGCCTTCTGAATTGGATGCGCCGTTTATTTTAGTCTTCATATCTTTCAAAATATTTTCCCAAATATCTATATTGGGTTTAAGTTCGAACTCGACTATGTCGGCAAGAAGAACGTAATCCTGTTCTACCTGCGTCGAAAGAACGGAAGCAAGAATCTTTTCAAGGTCGTTAAAATAAGACTGGACGCTTTTGCCGTCATAGACAAGGCTGTTATAATCAATTTTTAAAAACTGGGATATTTTTTCCATAATCTGGATAAACATAGTAAGTCCGCTTAGGTATGCCGAAAAATTTTTAAATCCTGCATTACTGTTTCCCCATCTTATTTCATCGGTTGTTTTAACTATTCCGTCTTTGAATTCTTTTAAAAATGTTATAGCGGCGTTTAACGAACTGTTTAAAAGTTCAAGCTGATTCATCGTAGTTATTTTAATTTCGTCGGCGTCTCCAAGTTTAAAGGTCTTTGATTTGTCGGCATCCAGCATTAAATCGTCGTATTGTGTTCCGTTTATAATTATGCTTTTTATTACTCTGCCTCCAGGAATAAAACTTTTTACGTTACTGCCGTATAAAATGTCGTACATACTACCGGCACTCAAAACGGAATCAGTTAAATTCCCGTCGATATATAGTTTCATGCTAATTCCTCCGCTATGTGG
>JAJZYP010000121.1 GCA_021798015.1 bacterium | reverse complement strand
CTCCTTTTTCCTTATAATATAGGTAAAGCGCTTTTAGGGTATTTTGCAAACTTTGTTTTTGAAAATCAAAGAGCGTTTTGTCGGACGAAAATCGGCTAATGTCGAAACCTTGCCATTTTACAGGCAGACTGTCAAAGGAAATATCATCAATAATAGATTGCAAATACGATTTCATATTATTTTATTCCCACCAGATTAACGGCTTAATAAGTTTATAATTTAAGTTTGTAGTGTCTATTTTACTCCCGTCCGTAAATTCGACTTCGCCGTCTTTTAAAGACTTAATCCATTTACCCGTTAAATTCGATAATGTTTCTGCTATATCAATATCTGCGTATAGCTTTGATAAATCAACATTCACATTGTTATTTTCATAATCAATTTCTAATGCTGAAAGCATTTTTTCGTCTTTCATAAAAACATATTCCCGATAAGGAGTTTTTGAAGGAGAGTTAAACATATCACCGTCTTCATATTTACAGTTTGCCAGAGCTTCTTCGTATTGTTCAAGCTCGAAATACTTAAAAAAACCGCCGCCACAATATTCTTTTATCTCTTTTGAAATCCCGCTTTTATCATAAGCTAAAACTTTTTTCATTCTTGGTAAAATTACCGTGTAAAAATGTTCTCCCATTTCAACGCCAATCCACTTCCTGCCAAGTTTGTGGGCTACAGCGGTTGTTGTGCCAGAACCAGCAAAGAAGTCCAAAACATAATCATTTTTGTTGGAACCTGTATGAATTATGCGATATAAAAGTTTTTCCGGAAGTTGGGTTGGAAAATTCACGCCTAACATTTTTATTGACCTTTCCTTTGACGTCATAGCAGTAGCAAAAGACGGAATATCAGTCCACATATCTATCCACCAGTCAGGCGATATTTTACCTTCATAATCAACCTTATGTCTTCCTTCCCTTTTTGTTAATTCTGTTTCTCCTTTTCTTGGAACATAAAGCGTATTAAATATAAATCTTTCACTTTTACTGTAAAAATAAATATTTCCATGATTATTTTTGAATTTACCCAAACCGGCACCTGGCTTTTCATATGCTGATATAATTTCATTTTGAAAATTGATAAAAATTCGATCCAATAAAAATCTCGTATACGAATTGCACTTATCGTCAGAATTAACAAAAATCGTACCGGATTTATTTAAAATATCCTTTGCCAACATTAATCTGTTTTCAAGTAAAGTAATCCAACTTGAATCTAAATAATTGGCTATATAAGAAAACTGATCGCTTTCCGCCTTATTAAACGGAGGGTCAATAAATATCGTCTGCACCTTTTCTTTGAATTTCGGCATGATTGTATTTAGTGCCTGATAATTTTCGCTTTTTATCAGCCATCCGTCCAATTGATTATCTAAGTCATCAAAGAGTCCTAATATTTCAAGCTCTAAATCCTTAAAATACTTGGTATCGATAGGCGCTTTATGGTTATCTTTATTTATTCCTAATTCTTCCCATTCTTTTATTTGCAGAGGATAGTTTTTATGCTCTTTAATTTTCTCAATTAATTTTTTATCTGAAATCCTATCCAATGTAATTACATAATTTGAATTTTTAACAAACTTGGGCTTATTCCAGATTTTCACCAGCTCATCTTCGAATTGTGAAACAAAATCAATGATTTTAAAAGCAATATCTTTCAAAATTTGTAATTCGTTGACTCTGCCCTCGGACCATTCTTTTGCCCCTTCCCAGAAATATTGATAACTCCAGAGTTTAAACTGTTCCTGTAAAAATGCCTTGGCGTTTTTGTTAATGAAGAAATCAACTTCGCTTTGTTTCTCAAAAATACGAAAGGCTTTTTCTAATAATTCTTCCGTGATCCCGGTACTTTTTTTCTTTAAATTTTTTAAGATTTCATCCGGTTTTGTTTTTGTTCCCCGCTCCGAATATTTAACATCAAAAACAATAGTATCATCCTTACGGATTTCATTTAATTCAAAAATTAGCGTTCTTTTTTCGTTGGCTTTTTTATTTTCAATTTGGCTTGCGTTAAAATAGCACTTCATACCGTCAAATTCTACCGGCATACTTCTAAATATGCGGTCGGTTTTAACATAATAAAGCATTTGTGTTTTCCAGAACAAAATCACGTCTTTTTCGTCGGTATATACTTTTTCGTAGATATTATTATGAAAGGGCGTTGAATTAAAATAAATCGAGCCGTTTTCGGTAAAATAACGACTAAAAAAAGTATAGAGCTTATCAAATAACTCATCTCTAAATTTAGGATGTTTTATTAATGCTTCCTCTATGTCTTTTTTAAGTAATTTCTCAATTTGTGAATAATAAGCCGATTTTATCCGCATCAGGTTAATAAAACCGCCCTCTCCTTCAATCTTAGCGCCGATGAAAACATCCCTCAATGCTTCATAAAATTTTTGTTCTTTGGTCATATCAGCCTCTTTTTTAATAAGAAAATAAGTTATTTACAATGCTCATCTTCAGCGCCGGCTAATTTTAAGGCTTTATCAAAAAGCGCCTTTATTTCTTCCGACGGTTTGGTTTTTTCAGCAAAATATATTGAGAGCGCTTTTTTCTCATTACCAACCTTATATTTTTCTTTAGCTTTTTCCGCAATTTCTTTAGCTTTATCTCCGTAATATATGCCATTTAACCCTAATTTCTTGGAACATTTACCGCAACTTATACACGGATCTTCTCTGATAATATCTCGAAGCAATTTCCCATCCATTAACGAGCGTGTATTATCTCCATAAATAAATATATTTTTTTCTTTTAGCTTCTCAATTGCCTTATCCACATCATTTTTACTTATATTATCTTTTGGCAAGCTAATAATTTCAGACTTATTAAAAATACCCAATTTCTTGAGAATATTAAAAATAGATTTCTTGCCGTTTAGCATAGTATCTGGATCAAACAGCGCAACATATGGAATATTAAAACTTTTAAGAAAACTTATAGCGTATTTTATATTGTCCTTTCCGTCCATAGGAAAAAGCATAATATTATAATCATGCAATGAATTTCCTTCTTTATATTTGCATTTTTTAAACCATACAGACAACGCCGAATAATCCTCATCCCCTTCGCAAAGAATAACGGAAGAAGCAAATAAAGAAGGAATTAAATTATCGGTAAAATTTATCATACGCAACATGGATATAATATTATCAGTGTATTCTTCTTTTATTTCACTTGAGATTTTAGAATAACCGCTATCATCTAAATAAATCCTTTTTACCGATTTAGAAAAAATTTTCTCTTTAGGAATAAAATGGGACGAATGAGAAATAATAAAAATCTGATTTTTATTTATGTTTTGCTCTGTCTGCTCTTTATCGTTTATGATATTTTTAAATTCATTCAATAACTTTTTTTGCATTATAGGGTGTAAATTGACGGCAGGCTCATCCAAAAGTATTATACATCCTTCAGAAGAAGGCATTTTTAATAAAGAAATCAACAAGACTAATTCCTGTATTCCTGCTCCGCTATATTCTAACGGAATCTCAATATTTCCTTCTTCTTTTGTTACAGTTATCGTGATTTTAACTTTATCTTTCGAGTTATGATTGCTATTTTTAGTTCTATCATTATCTGCCGCAGGAGATACAGAATGAGTTGGCATCATAAATTGATTATAATTTTGATTTTCTGATAGAAATTGGTATCTTATATCAAAATTAGCTTTGGCGATACGAAAAAACAATTGGTCTATTTCTTTAAAGGTTCTTTTTTCTTCCCGATTACCGTTTCTTAATTTATGCAAATATAGAGCTAAACCCTCCCCATTAGCTAAATTAGGATAGGAATTTTCAATTTCGCCCACGGGATATTCTTTTTTATAGGGAATTCTAAAATTATCAAGATTTATAATCTTTTCCCCAATTATATGATTAAATAGTGAAATAAAAGAAGGCGGCGGGGAGATGCTATTTGGGTTAAACTTTAATGCATTTGCTAATTCTTTTGCCGAATTAAGCGACGGCGGACTGGTCCAACTGGGTCCTGATAATCCGGATATGCGGCTATATTTGCTATCATTAATTGCTTCATCAAGGATTCCGTCAAAGGAAAAAGATAATCCTGTTACATTAGAAAATTCCTGATGGTTCATACATTGATTGTATGCTTCTTTAATTTTACTTTTTAAGTCATTATAGGAAGAAAAATTTTTTATATTTGCGCTTGGTGCATTAGCAGGCAAAGGCTCAGGATTGCCAATAATAAAGGAGTCAGAAAATTGAGCGTTTTTTAAATATAGGCGAATTTGTTTTGAAGATTTAGCAAATAGGTAATATATCAAACCGGAAGGATTATTTTCATCAAATTCAAAAATTAACGTTCCTTTAAAAAAATCATCTATAAACTCGACATTTATTTTGTCAAGCACATTAGAAAGACATAGATCTTGATTAATTGGTAATAAGGTGGCTGTTGGATTATTGGCATTATGTCCATAAATTTCTTGGTTAATTTGAGGCAAATCTGACATAATAGTCGATTGTAAAATGAATGTGAAAAAATGTTTAAAGAGGTCTTTTTCGTCATTTTTATCAAATTCTATACCTATACATATTTTACATTTGCCGTTATCTTTTTTGCCGGCATTTATAAGCCACTTATATTCTCCATCGAAATTATAATTATAATAGGGATTTGATAGATAATTTTTCAAAAAATTTATAGCAATGAATATATTAGACTTACCTGCTCCATTTGGTCCTACAATAACATTTAAACTGTCATCAATGCCTGACCAGGTAAAATCATTAAAGGATAGTATATTTTGAAATTTTATCTGGGCTATCTTCATAAAAGATTATTTTATCGAAATTTGAAAATTATTTTAATTTTATTAGTGATTTTATTATAAATTAAATTTTATAAAAAACCAATTGCCATTAGCTT
>JAJZYP010000120.1 GCA_021798015.1 bacterium | reverse complement strand
AAAAAAGAGATGTATCTAAAATATGGGTTTCTGTTTTTGGACGGAATGGTTTAAAATTTATTTGGAATACCAGCGATTGTAAAAATCTTACTTGCTTTCATTCATTTTATCCTTCTGAACTTGGGAAAAATTATTTAGATATTTTATTTGTTTATCTTAATGCCGAATTTGCCAGAAAACTTTTTGACCGAGAGAAAAGAGAATACGGAAATGGATTAGAGAAATTTGAACCAAACGACATAAACAAATCGCTGATTTTAGACTTTGAAATTATAAAAAAAGAAGATATAGATGAATTGCGAAGATTGCAAATAGAAATCTTTAAAAACAATAAAAAAGATAGACTTGAAATTATTAATAATGCCGATTTAATACTTAAAAAATATCTGTGATAAGCTTAAGTAACTCGTCTTTTTTAATTTCAGTCTTTCCGCCTTCAAAACTTACGTAATGAAGCAGTCGCCCGCCCGCCAATTCTTTTTTACTCCCAACCAATTTTGGATATTCGATTTTGTCGCTTAAAATTTTTCCTCTGTCTATGTAGATATGAATAGTTTCTTTGTATTGGTTCTTAGGATTTTTTTCAATAACAAATGCCGGGCTGCCTATTTTCCCCAATATTTTTTTATTTTTGATTCCCCGCTCATTAATTTGGGCATTTTTTAATAATAATAAAATATCTTTAAACGATATTATATAAATTGCGTCAAAAAAGATTTGAACATAAAAATGTGGAACGCCGTAAGTTTCAATCCATTTTAAAACCACCAATAAATCCTCAACTTTTGGAGTAAAACTTAAGAACGGTCTATCTTTTTTAGAAACAAACTTTTTTGTTAGATATGCGCTTGATCTAACTTCAAATCCAGCAATTGCTTTTGGAACAATGGATTTTAAAGTCTCTATCGGAAATTGGCTAATGTCGCCGCCCCATTCGTTTTGATAATCGTCCGATTTAAACAATAAAATATCGGGTCGCTTTCCAATTAAATCAAGCTCGTTTTGATAAGAATTATAAAATTCTTTAAAGTTTGGATCGCCGGCAATAATTTTGTCCGATCTTCCATATCGCACAGGAATGTATGCTAAATCAGATTCTTTTAAAGTATTGAAAAATAAAATTTCAGCCCAATCTCCCTGCTCGCTATGTGTTAAGAAATCTGAAAACGCCTGCGTTGGAACATTTCCTCTTTTACGCTTAACACTTAAATCTACAATATTAGATTTTATTTCTTGACTTGTTTTCTGAATGAAATCTTTATAATTCATATTAAAAATCTTTAAAAAATTCTGATATTTTTAAACCGAGAGCTTTCGTGATTTTTTCAATATTTTCGAGTGTAATATTCTTTTCCGCCCTTTCAATCATGCCGATATAAGTACGATGAACACCCGCTCTCGCGGCAAGCTCTTCTTGAGAAAGGCCTCTCTGATGTCTTTCCTTGCGTACTTTTTCGCCAAATTTTTCTAGTATTGTTTTGCTCATACACTTATAAGATTTATAACTTTAAGCTGATTATCAGTATATGCTCTTGCTAATTTTAGTGCTACATACTATAATTAGCATATATAATCTTGTTATGATTAGTGGTTGAGGAAAATCAGTATGACTGCTGGAAATTACTTATTTAATATTAACTTACTGGTGTATTTTAATTCCGGCAAAGTGGCGTAGTTTTCGATTGCCGTTGACACGTCAATAAAAGATACGAAACCGGCTCTATCATCATTACCTCTAATTTATCCTTCCTTAAATGGAAGGAAGTTTTAAACAACGACAAAGCATTGACCGCCGCCGTATTGGACAGGTTGATACACCACTCCCATATTATTAATATAACCGGTAACCGGCGAAAGCTTCAGGCTCAAGCAGAAAAAGAAGGCGGGAATATTTTACGATAAAGAGGAGGCCGTTTAAAACTTAATTGCCTTATGCCGGGTACCCGGCATAAGGCATAAATAAAGGAGGAAAATATAACCTATGATAACTTAGCTATTTTAAATTAACTTACTGGTGTATTTTTACTCCGCCGATGTGGTGCACTTTTAGATTGCCGTTGACATCCATGTTATTTATTCAATTTTACCAGATGCCATTTTATAATTACTATGCATCTTGTATAATATTGCCCGTCAGAAAACCCACCCCTGTTGTTGCATAAACTTCTCAAGATCCATGTATGGTATATTGAAACATTGACAAACGTTGGGGATTTTCGCCGCATTAGGTTTTAATTTTTCTTCTGTAACTACTGTCCCACCTCTAATTTTGGCGCAAGCAATAACAAAAGGATCGGCAACTGGAGTTCCTTTTAATTTTTCTCTTTCTCCGATAAGCGCCTTAAAGTGATTAACCTGAAATATCTTAGGGATAAACAGCAATTCTGTTGAGGTTGGAATTAGGAAAATATCACTACGTTGCTTCAACCACGCGTTTATACGCGGGTCTGGATTCCCGCGACTAATTTCATTCCAAACCTCTCGAGTAGAAATTAATTCTTTTTTAGCAATAAGTTTGTCTAGTTCCATCCATACTGATTGAAATACGCCTGGGTAGAAATGCTTTAATCTACTGAGGGAGCTGGTGTCAAATATATAAATCATACATCGCCCCCGCTCAGAATCTTTTGCTCTATTCCGGCGAAGTTCTTGACATTAATTCCAAGAAAATCGGCAGCTTGCTCAATTGTGACCTGTCCATGGTAATAACGGCTGATAACCTCCTTAGAAAATCGGCTACTTAAATAGGTACCTTGTGAGGCGTACCAATTTCCTCCTTTACCTTGTTTCTTCTGACTCGTCCAATATTTTGCTTTTTGTTCGTAAAATGCGGGATTGATGCGCTTCTGGTCCATAATCCGCCTCAGTATTGCTTCACGACTCACACCATATTGGTTAGCTAATTTAGAGAAATACTCGTCTGGCATATCCTCAATGTTTGCTGAGAAATTATTGGTTTTCTCGGCCAAATCGGCTGCAGGAATTAATATCTCAGCAGCAATTGCATTGCAAAATATTTCAATAGCTTTTTCCTTTCCTGGCAATCTTTCAATATAAGTTGTATCGAATTTGCTTATGCCGTTAATATTTAACAGTAAGTGAGCTAATTCGTGAAGTAAACTGAATATTTGCCGGGTCTTAGTTGTGCTGTTATTAAGGTAGATAATTGGAAAATTCTCATCAATAAGACAAAAGCCTGAAATTTCTTTTTGTTTGAACGCGTTTTTGAAAACAAATACACCAGTTTCCTCAACAGCCTGCCGCCAATGTTTCAATGCATCTTCGTCATTGACCCATTTAATTTGATCTTTAATATCAACAGAAAGAAACTTACGAATGGTTTGAGCCTGATCCGCAACATCTTTTTCTAAATATAAGTTAATATATTGCCAGATAGGTTTTACTACTGGATTTTTTCCCTCAAAAAGCTCATTTAGAGCAAGCTGATAGGCACGGGCATGGCGAATTTGTAAATATGTATCTGGATAGAGAGTCTGTATATCGATATCTGGGAGCGTCCTAAACTCCTTTATTGGCGTAACTTCATCAGGTGGCTCAGGCAAAAAGAATATCGCCAACGGTCGTTTGTAAATATTATAGGCAAGCTTTTCCAACTCAGTATAACTTGGTGCTCCGGTTCCAGATTCCCACGCCTCTATGGAGGAAACAGGACGTTTAAGTTTGCTTGCAACTTGTTCCACAGACAAACCTATTGTTTTTCTAGCCCATTGCATAATTCTTGGTTCTATTCCGGCAACTGGTTCATGCCTCATTTTAACACCCGTTTTTTTCCGGTCAATATTTTTTCAAGCATCTCTGCTTATTCATAACAAACAATTTTTTTATACTATAAGCATTAAAAAATATGCTTCTTCACTATTTGGTTGCAGTTGTATAAGACTGGAAAATATTATACAATTAATAAAAAGGATGTAGCACAAATTTATTATTACACACGTTACAGTGATTGTAAAGACCCTTTTAACTCCGCACATAATTAACTTTTTAAAATGTTCGCAACCTAAATAGATAACTTTTAATTTTGATAACACTGATTTAAAATCAATCCAACTTCGCTACATTTTAAACAATTTAAAATATTAAATAATTTTTAATAATTGCAAAAACCTTTAAACCGTGATAAAATTTGCCCTATTATTTAAAATTGTAAAGTTTTATACTGCAATTATTTAATTTTATTAAAATAACTTATTTATCAGATATGTTTACCCATTTCAAGGTTTACCTGATACCAATATGTAAATAATTTATTCCTAACTCCCTGAATTCAGGGAGTTTTTTTATACGTCAATTTTTAAATGGATTTAATATTTTAAGGCTTTTTTCGATATTGAAATTATTTTGAAAGTCTTCGGAATATATTATCTCGACATCGTTTAAAATAGCTGCCGATGCTATAAGGCTGTCCCAAAAAGAAAATTTAAATTTTTTTATTAAGTCTAAGGCTTTCCAATAAACATCTATATTTAGAGGAATAATTTCGGAAATTTCACATATGCCGTTTATATATTGCTTTATTTCCCCACCGCAGGTACCGTATTTTCTGCTCAATACATTGTGAAATTCATTAATACACTGAATTGAAGTAACGAGTGAGTTTTGTTTTATCTCAGCCTCCAAAAATTGTAAAATTATTTTATTTTTTTCATTACCGGTTTTTTCCGACAGAAAAGCATAAATCCATATATTCGTATCTATTAATACTTTTTTAGAGCCTGTCATAAATATCTTCCCTTTTAAATTTTATATACTTATCGACTTCTTTTGTTTTATAAAATATATCGGGAAGCGAACCCTCTTTATTAACAGCCTCTTTTAGAATATCGTTAATCAGCTTATTTACGCTGCGGTACCCCCTTTTTTTTGATATTTTTTTCAGGCTCTCATATACTTTATCATCATTAACCCTTAAACTAAA
>JAJZYP010000119.1 GCA_021798015.1 bacterium | reverse complement strand
CAGCGGGTCATTTAACAAAAACGCAAAGGAATATCGAGGCGGGCAGCGAGGTTCAAATGATACTTGCTTCCAAAGATGTTGCCGGCTTGCAGGGCAAAGGCGCCGGGTTTTTGCTTAAAGGCAAGGCAAGGTTCGAGGATAGCGGCGCCAACTTCGATAAAATGAAATCCCGTTTTAACTGGGTAAGGTCGGCAATGGTGTTTAATGTAAAAGAGGTAACAGAACTCACATAAAGGCATGAAGGCAAAAAAAGGGGTCTGATTTATTTAAATAAATAAATCAGACCCCTTTTCAATAATACTTGGTCGGGTCTTTAATTTTAGCCTCTTCAAATCCTCTTCTCCTTAAAATGCAGGAGTCGCACACCCCGCACGCCAAACCTTCTATCGGGTCATAACAGCTATGGGTTAACTCCAGCGGCGCGCCAATCTCAAAAGCCTTGATAATTATATCTTTCTTTGTTAATTTAAGAAGCGGCGCCTGCACCTTAAAATTTATTTCACCTGTTACCGATGCTTTAGTAGCCAGATTTGCCATTTTTTCGAAAGCCCTTAAATAGCCCGGTCTGCAATCGGGGTAACCGCTGTAATCGATATAATTAGCCCCTATAAAAATGTCGCTTGCCCTGTTAACCTCCGCAACGGCTAAAGCATAAGATAAAAATATCGTATTCCTTGCGGGAACATAAGTTATCGGAATATCGTTTATATTGCCCGCTTTTTCTGGTTTATTTTCTTTGATCCCGCCTTTAATTCTGTTTTTAGGCACATCCACGGATAAATCAACCAAAGCAGAGCCTTTAATCTGACTGAAATCTAAGTTAACGATAACATGATTTTTTAAATTAAAAAATTTAACTATTTCTTTTGCATGTTCTATTTCGGTCTTGTGCCTTTGGTTGTAAAAAAATGTAAGCGGAATAACCTCAAAGCCTTCATCCATCGCAATTTTAAGTGTCGTGGCGGAATCCAGACCCCCGCTAAAAAGAACGACAGCCCTTTTGTTCTTTATATTTATATTTTTTATTTCGCTCATATTATTATTATAATTATTATAATATAAATTATAAAAATTTGGGGATTTTTTTATGTTGTCAACCTTGACAATATCAAAAAATATTATTATTATATAATTTATAGTAAATATATTTTTTAAACAATATTAATATTTAATTTAAATATCTAATCTATTAAAATAACGTATTCCGATTAAGGCAAAGAGAAATTGTGATTTTTTGTTGCGTATAGGCACGTATAATAATTGCGGTTTTAAATATTAACTTGATTAAATTAATTTAATTAAATTTGGAGGATTAAAATGAAAAAATCTTGTTTATTTTTAAGTTTATTAATAATCGTAGGGGCTTCTATTTTCTTTATTTCATCTATGAAAAATGCTTATGCAATAAAGTATGGTCCTGAATCTTACAGTTCCTACCCGGCATATTATAATACCCATCCGTTGCCCACGCCAAAATTTTTTAAAGGCAAAGTTTTAAAAGTATTAATTGAAGTCGATAGTCCCAATCCTATGAAATGGAATTATTCAATCGCAGTAATGTCTAATATTATGAGGGCGCTTGGGGATAATTCGCTTCATTACAAAATTGAACTCGTAGCATTCGGCAAGGGTATAAGAATGGTTATGAATAAATATGATAAAAAAAATATGGCAATCCTTCAAAGTTTAGCATCATATGGACTTAAAGTGCGTGCCTGCCATAACTCGATGTTAAAATTCCATCTGACAAGAAAGGATATCTTTTCCTTTGCAAGAATAGTTCCGGCAGGTGTTCTTGAGGTAGCAATAAAAGGAATGCAGGGTTATGTGCTTTTAAAACCGTAATCGCAGAAAAATTAAGGGAATAAAAGCATACCATTTCTATTTCTTTAATCTGTAGAAATAGATATAAATAGAAATTTAACGAATTATTTAAAATTTCAAGGCCGTCTTTTATTTGTTTTATGATTTTATGAGTTAAAGTTAATTAACAGCTTTAATTCCTCGGTATCATACGACTTTTTAAATGCTTCGCCTTGACTTATTATACCCGGCCATAGATAAACTAAAAAAGCAGGCATTATTAATTATCATAATAAAGTGATAATAATAAAGAATCCTGAAAGATTAAAACAACTTATTAATTAATTGGATAATAAACATAAAAATAAAGCCTTTTTGCATCTTCCAAAAGTCATGTCTATAGGGTTGTTGGTAATAATTTTATATTTAATTATTGCCGCATTAATTTACATGGTTTTGCAGATGGAAATCGGCTTTTATGTTAAAAAATCTACAAATCTTGCTCTTTATACGACCAAGCTTTCAACCAACTTAAATACGCTAATTACACAGTCTTCATTTATCATAAAATATTCAAGATTAAATAAACAAAAAAAGCTTAAAGCAACCCTAAGCAAAGCTAAAGCTTTAATTATTTTCACAGATACAGACTTTAAAAATGTGAAGCATTATATAAAAAACACAGGGATCGGGTCAAAAACCATTTTGCCGTATATAAATAAATCCTATTTTAATTATATAAATCTTATAAGACCGATAATGCAGAGGCTTATAAAATATCATAGTTTAATCGCAAAAAAAATATTTTTTATGCCGATAGAGATTGCCCTTTATAAAGAATCGCCTATTTTTTCCCCGTTTGCCATAAAAGCTGTCGAAAAAACGATAAACCGTGAAAAAATCATACGATTTTATTTCAATATAATTTATTTAATAGGTTCATTGTTAATATTTATCTCCATACTATTTTTTATTATTTATTCGTATAAAAAAAACAAGGAGATAGAAAAGCTTTATACCAGATTTAATTTAATTTTTGATAACATATACGATTTAGCTTATGTAACGGAATTTACTCCCGATGCTATTCCCAAACACTTCATAGAGGCAAACGATATGGCTTTAAAAACATTGGGTTATTCTAAAGATGAATTTTTAAAATTAAGCCATCTCGATATTATTAATGCAAACAAAAGAGATATATTGAACATGATGAAAACTTTATTTAACAAGGGATCAATGACTTATCCAGCCGAAATTAAAACAAAAGACGGAAGAATAATACCTCTTGAAGTTACCAGCCGTATATATAAAATTAAAGACGAATCCCCGATAGGTGTGTGTATTGCAAGAGATGTAACCGAAAGAATTAAAATGGAAGAGGAACTTAAAAGATTATCGCTGGAAGATCCTTTAACCGGCGCGTACAACAGGAATAAATACAAAGAAATAATTGAAAAAGAAAGTAAAAGAGCAAAAAGATACTATTATCCTCTTTCCGCCATAATGTTCGATATTGATTTTTTTAAAAAAATAAACGATAGCTACGGGCATATAACCGGCGATAAGATATTAAAAGATTTAGTTTCATTAATAATGAAAAATATAAGGGGCGAAGATTATCTTATAAGATGGGGAGGCGAGGAATTTCTGATAATAGCTCCCTACACTTCTTTAAACAATGCGCACTTGTTAGCCGAGAAATTGAGAGCGCAGGTAGAGTCGCAATATTTTGCTAAAAATATAAAGATTACCGTAAGTTTTGGCATTACAATGCTTCGCAAAGAAGATAACGAGGAATTTTTTATAGGAAGAGCCGACGATGCCCTGTATAAAGCAAAATCAACAGGAAGAAACAGATGCGTAATCCTGGATTAGCATATTATATTGATTATATAATGGTGACGCAAAATAAGGGATATAATCATGTTTGCCTGCACAAAAAGGCATGCTTTTTGTAAACACGCAGGCAAACATATATAAGCGGATAACCTCCTTATTAATGGTTTAAGTGTGAGCCGCTTGTTTTTTATTTTTAGTTAAGGTAAGGTTTATAGCCGTCAGTATTGACCGCTCCGCTCTCACATTACTTCGTAATGTTCGTGAAGTTCCTTCGGAACTTTAGACGGCTCATAGACATATTAAAAGTTATTGACATTGGGGATTTTTTTATTGAAAATTGTAATTTGGTATGTTATAAATGGTTATGAAATCAAAAAAATCTTAACAAAAGTTTAATAAAACTGTAATAATATCGTAATATTAGTTTGTTATAATTAAATCCGGATAAAATCTGAGAAAGGAATATTAACTTAAGAAATAAGGACGGTTTTTACCTCGATGTTTAACTTAAAATATAAAGATGACCTGTATAAGTTTATCCTTTCGATTTTTATGTTATCCGTTGTTTCGGTTTTTTTAATAGCAGTTATAGTTATACTCTTTTATAGTTATCCCGCAATTATCAGATACGGCTTCTCATTTTTATGGGTGTCGGCGTGGAATCCTCCAAAAGAGATTTTTGGCGCACTTACCTTTCTCGTAGGAACTTTTATAGTAACATTTCTCGCATTATTATTTGCCATACCTTTTAGTTTTGGCATAGGTATATTTCTTCAGGAATACTGTCCGTTATTTTTAAGGGGGATTTTTACCGTAATCATAGAAATGATGGCGGGAATACCCAGCGTTGTTTTTGGCGTCTGGGGTGTTTTAACCATAGTTCCATGGTTAAGAGAATCTGTTGAACCGTTTTTTGACAAATATTTTTCAAGTATTCCATTTTTAAAGGTTGAAGAGAATATCGGATACGGAATACTTGCGGCAAGCATTGTCGTGGCATTTATGATTTTACCTATCATATCATCCATCACAAAAGACTCTTTGGCATCCGTCCCTAAAATTGCAAAAGACGGAGCGCTTGCTATGGGGGCTACAAGGCTCGATGTCATCAAAGATGTTTCGCTGCCTTACGCATTGAACGGGATTTACGGGGGAATAATACTGGGTTTCGGCAGGGCGGTGGGAGAAACGATCGCCGTCGTACTTCTGATAGGAAATCAGGCTATCGTTCCAAAGTCTTTGTTTAGCGTCGGCTATACGATATCGGCCGTTCTTGCCAATACTTTTACCTTTGCGGTAATCAGCCCTATATACGCATCCGCCGAGGTT
>JAJZYP010000118.1 GCA_021798015.1 bacterium | reverse complement strand
TTATTTTAATTTCCTGAAACGGCGGATACTGAAAATGAAGACCTCTTATTGTTCCTTTTTGTTTAGTGAATGAACGGTTAATATTATTTATTTGTTTTTGAGGCATTAATTCTTTAAATTCCTCAATACAGTAAACTCTTTCAAAGTAGCCCCTATCGTCAGTTTTAGGTTTCAGATTAATTAAATATAATCCTTGCAATCTTGTCTGTTTAAATGCAAAATTTATCATAAAATATCGATTTATATTAAAAAATTAAAAATTTTTATTCCTCATCCCACACTTTCCATGCAGCATTGCCAGTTTCCCACATTTGGTTTAGCTGAAATTTATCTCTCAATGTGTCCATGCATTTCCACATTCCTTTATGTTTATATGCTACAAGGTGCCCTTCTTCAGCTAATTTTTCCAAAGGTTCATGTTCAAACATAGTCGAGTCATTTTTTATGTAATCTATTATTTCAGGTTGGGCTGCAAAAAACCCGCCATTAACCCAAGCGTTATCACCTTTTGGTTTTTCCAGAAATTTTAGTATTGTGCTTGTTTTGGGGTCTATATCTAAAGAGCCGTAGCGTCCTTCCGGCTGGACGGCGGTCATCGTTAATAACTTTTTATGTTTTTTGTGAAATTTCAGGAGTTTTTCTATATTTACGTCGGATACGCCGTCGCCGTAGGTAAGAAAGAAAGGTTTATCGCCTATGTAGCTCTTAATCCTTTTTATTCTTCCGCCGGTCTGGGTGTTTAAACCGGTATCCACGAGCGTAATTTTCCAAGGTTCGGCTTTGCAGTTATGGACGTCGATAGAGTTATCGGATAAGTTTATGGTAACGTCGGACTGATATAAAAAGTAGTTTGCGAAATATTCCCTTATCATATTTCCTTTGTATCCGAGGCATATGATAAACTCGTTAAAGCCGTATGATGAATATATTTTCATTATGTGCCACAGTATCGGTTTGCCGCCTATTTCTACCATAGGTTTAGGGCGCATTTCGGTTTCTTCCGAGAGTCTTGTTCCGAGTCCGCCTGCAAGGATTACTACTTTCATATCGATTTATAGGTATAATTAATATTTATTGTTAAACCGTATGCATTATAATTTTAAAAATATTTTTATTATCTATATAGAAATATGTTATAATAATTAAAAAATAAATAAAAGAAAAAAATTAAACGGTAATTTTAATATATGCACTTGTAGTCATTTAAATAATATCTAAAAAATATGTCTATAAATAAAATTGTTGAAGATGATTTAAGTTATATTTTTAATAATTTAAACGATAAACAAAAAAAAATATTTCAAAATTCTAATATTTTAATAACTGGTTGCGCTGGATTTTTAGGCTTTTATTTTTTAAATTTTTTCTTGAAATTTAGGGATGTTTTTAACATAAAGTCTATTATAGCTTTAGATAATTTCATAGTAGGTAAACCATATTGGTTTAATTACATTGCTAACAACGAAGAAAGTTTTCTTTCTATAATAAATTTCGATATTTCAAAAGATAATATTAAAAATATTAAAAAAGCGGGGAATGCCGATATAATTATCCATATGGCTTCAATTGCTTCACCGTCCTATTATAGAAAATATCCTATAGAAACTTTGGATGCAAATGTTTGGGGTTTAAGGAAGTTAATGGACTTTTATATTAATAAAACTATAAAAAGTTTTTTGTTTTTTTCGAGCAGTGAAGTATATGGCGATCCTTTTCCTGAATATATTCCTACTAATGAAGAATATAGAGGGAATGTCGCTACAATGGGTCCGCGAGCCTGTTATGATGAAGCAAAGCGCTTCGGTGAAACATTATGCTATCTTTATTCGTTAAAGCATAATATGCCTATAAGAATTGCAAGACCATTTAATAATTATGGGCCGGGTATGAAGTTGGATGACAGAAGGGCGCCGGCAGACTTTGCTAAAAGTATTTTAGAAGAAAAAGATATATATATTTATTCTGACGGAACGCCAACCAGGACTTTTTGCTATATAGCAGACGCTATATTAGGATATTTAAAAGTTTTAAGTTACGATAAATTTGATTATTTTAACATAGGAATAGATAAACCTGAAATTTCCATAGAAGAACTTTCAAAAATATTCCTTAAAAATGCAGAAATAATTTTTGGAAAAAAATTAAATGCAATATTTACAAAGCCGCCGGATGATAATTATATGGTGCATAATCCCAATAGGAGATGTCCAAATATCGATAAGGCAAGAAAGTTTTTAGATTATAACCCTTCTATTTACATAGAAAAAGGTGTTTATAAATTTTTGGAATTTCTTAAGTATGAAAAAGCAGGCTGGTTAAAATGAATATAGTTGTTATCGGTTTGGGTTTCGTCGGTTTGACGACGGCTTTAGGTTTTTGCGAAAAAGGTTTTAACGTAATAGGTTGTGAAACAGATAATAATAAATTTAATACTTTAAAAAGAAAAGAAATTCCGTTTAATGAGACTGAATTAAAAGAAAAATTAAATAAATTTTTAGACAATAGATTTATTATATATGATAAAATTAATGAAGCTTTATCGGAAGCAGAATTAATATTTTTTTGCGTCGGCACTCCTCAATCAGAAAGCGGCGAAGCTGATTTAAATTTTTTACTTAAAGCATTAGAAGAATCGTTTTTATATATTAAAAATACCAAAGACTATAAAGTTCTTGTTATTAAATCGACCGTCCCGCCTTGTACAACTAAAAATATTATCAAACCATATATTGAAAAAAAAGGTATAATTATCGGAAAAGATATAGGGCTTGCAAATAATCCGGAATTTTTAAGGGAAGGATTTGCCTGGGATGATTTTATTAATCCTGACAGGATTGTTATAGGAGTTGAGGACGAGCGAAGCAGTAATTTGTTGAAAAGTTTATATAAAGATTTCAATGCGCCTTTGCATATTGTTTCTTATAATACAGGAGAATTTATAAAATATTTATCTAATACCTTATTATCTACGCTTATAAGCTATTCAAATGAAATGTCTATAATAGCGGATTTAATAGGCGATATTGATATATCTAAATCTTTTAAAATATTGCACGAGGATAAAAGATGGTATGGTTTTCCGGCAGCCATGTCTTCATATGTTTATCCTGGTTGCGGTTATGGAGGATACTGTTTGCCAAAAGATACCGCTGCGATAAATTATCTCTCGAAACAAAAGGGGTATAATCCCGCCATACTCCATTCCAACCTTGTTGTTAACGATTATATTAAACAATATTACGTAAAAAAAATAAAAGACGAAAATGAAACGCATAAAAAAATAGGTATCCTCGGCTTATCTTTTAAACCAAATTCCGACGATATCAGATTGTCGCCGGCTTTTGACATTATAAACCTTCTTAAAAACTATGGTTTTCAAAATATTAATGCCTACGATCCCATTTCAAACAAAATATTTATGAAAGCTTATGACAAATTAATTATCAATTATTTCAGTTCTTTAGATTTAATTGTAGAGTCATCCGATATTCTTGTTATCGTTACAGGGTGGCAGGAATTTAAAGATAAACAGTGTATGTTTAAAGATAAAAAAGTATACGATTTGAGATATATTCTAAAATAGAATAAAATAAAATAAATAAAAAACGATTCAGGCAAATTTAATACAGCCTTATAACACAACAATGCCAAATCAAATCTTCATGTCGAATTCGCCCTGCATGAAGCCAAACTTTTAAGCCTTAACATAGACAAAGCGGTTTCCGTTCTAGGCTGGAAGCCGAAGCTCAGCATAGATGAAGCCGTTAAGCTGACCGTAGATTATTATAAACGCCGCCGCGATGAAGACGTTTATGAATTATGCGGCAAGCAAATAGGAATGTATGAAGAAAAGGCTTTAGAATAAAAATCTTAGAAGTTTTTACTTTGAATATTTTATTTTTCATGATTTTAAAATTTTTTTATAGTATAATTTAAAACATAAATACATTTAATATAAAAAAAGGAGGAAAATATGCCGTATTACGAATATAAAGGAAAAATAAGCAGGGTAGAACACATTTTGATTCCAAGGGATGTATATAATTATAGAATTTTAAATAATACTATTAATGATAATAATGCGCAATATAATAATAATTTTGTAGTTATTTATTTTAAAATAGCTAAAAATGATGTAAAGTTTAGAAATAAATTTGCATATTTACCTTGCTTGACTTATAACGGTTATCCAAATAAAATTCCAGTTGCGGGACATTTTATTAATGACAATAAAGGGCTAAGAAATGACGCTACTCATACGCAAGAAATAAACCCACTACCTGATCCATTACCTTTAAATGACTTAAAAAATAATGGTAATATTGAAATCAATCCAGATATTGACGGTAAATTACCTGAAGTTAAATTATGTTTGTTATACGAAATTAATAAAGAACATTATTTAAGAATTTTTGTTCCTATTAACAAATAATGGGGGACAGATTTATTTATTCTCTCATTCCCGCCTGCGTTTGACGGTTCTTATATTTTTATAAAAATTTTTTATGTATTTTTTTTACAAATGATTTATCTCTTTTTTTAGTCTTTCCGGCAGGCAATACGGATATGGAAGATGCGATATGAAAACCGTTCCATTCCTCGTTGTCTAATGGATTCCAGTTAAATATATCGATTAAATCTTGTTCGGTATAAGCTATTTTATTGCATTTTTTATTTATAGTTTCTTTGGGAACTTCAATATTATTTTTCATATTTTGCCCCTTTTTAATTTTCATTTATTTTACAATATTATTATACGAAATAATGATGTCACGAAATAATAGGAACAGATTTATTTTTTGTACCGCAATATCCGAATTTTTTGGTATAGTTCACTATTTTTTTGTATATTGAGACGATGGACGTTATGTTTTTTAATATTTCTTTATATTTATCGATAATATAATCCTCTATATATTCATGGCTTAACTCGTTTCTTAAATCTTTAAGTTCAATAATATAATTATAATCGTCGATAAAATTTCTTTTTTCCGCCCTGATAACAATGTCTAAATTTCTGGAAACAT
>JAJZYP010000117.1 GCA_021798015.1 bacterium | reverse complement strand
TAACTCTCCCACGTTTATTTGAAAAGAAAACTTCTCTTTTTTCTTTCCCTGAATGAATTTATCTATGTCTTCTTTGTCAAATTTAATTGTTCTGTCTATTCTTACAAAAGGTATCTCTTCTTTAGAGACCATATTGTATAATGTAGTTTTTCCGATACCTAACATAACCATTACATCTTTAAAAGGTATTAGCCTTCTTTTTTCTTCCTCTACCTTTTGATTTTTAAGTTCGTTGATTTCAGAAATAATAACCTTAAACATCTGGCGTAATTCTTCTATATCCTGATTTTCTTTATTTAAGATTTCAAAATCTGCAGAAAGATTATGTAATTGAGTATTAGTTTCCATTTTTAATAAAATCCTTTAAAATTAATGACTTAACAATATATTTCGAATAACTAATCTGAATTTTTAGAATCTTGTCGTCGGGACTTTTTTTCAATATCTCCATGTCTCTTTTGTATTGCAATATTGCGTTTAAAAGTTCAGGATTAATGATTTTTTTAGTTTTCATTTTCGATTTCTTTTTTTATGTTTTAAGATACAATAAATAGACAATTAAACTTCTTTAATCACTTTAGTATTTATATATATCATTCATTGTAATTTCATTATTTGTAAATTCTAATATTTTTAAAGCTGTTTTTCTTGAAGGAAAATTCTTATACTTTAATATTTTTGAAAAATAAGCAGGAGAAAGGCCAATCTTTTTCGCAAAATCAATCTGTTTGATTTGGTTTTTAAATAAATATATCTTTAACGGATGCATAATCAACTCCCTTATTTTTTAATATTTTATAACTATTTATATAAATAATACAACAATTAATGTTATATGTCAATAAAAAAAATAACATTTATTGTATTTATTAAAAAAA
This sequence comes from bacterium, assembly GCA_021798015.1. GTDB lineage: Bacteria > SZUA-79 > SZUA-79 > Acidulodesulfobacterales > Acidulodesulfobacteraceae > Acidulodesulfobacterium. The sequence continues at coordinate 4,152 of JAJZYP010000117.1, read as the reverse complement.
CAATAAATGTTATTGATATAATAACTAAATATGATATGTTAAAATTTCAAAATTTTATATAAAAACGATACAGATAAAAACTATGCCTAAAACTAAAAACGACAAAATTTTTAAAGAAATAGGACTATTAATAAAGAAAAGACGTGAAGAATTAGGATATACGCAGACAAAATTAGCTGAACTAATAGATATGGAACCAATTTCTGTCCAAAGGTTTGAATCCGGATATAGCAAGATTGCAATTGATTATTTAGTAAAAATTTCTAAAATTCTTAAAGTCGATATATCTTATTTTTTTTCTGAAGATAAAAAAGTTTTAAAAATAAATAAAAACAAACCAGATATTTTAACTATCCCTGCAATATCGGCATCTGATGAAATAAATCTCGATAAATCAAAATATCAGGCTATCCCCGTTTATTCTTTCGCCGGCGCCGGAAAATTTATTAATTTAACCGAAATAGAACCTATCGACACGCTTTTAGTCCCCAAGGAATTTATTAAGAAAAAATTAGCGGTAGTAAAAGTAATAGGTCCGAGCATGGAGCCTTATATAAAGGACGGTTCTTACGTGGGGATTGATTTAAACTATAGAGAACTTGTATCCGGTTATATTTATTGCGTTAATTTAGACTACGAAGGCGCTTTAATAAAATATGTAATTAAAGACAGGGACGGCATAACGCTTAAATCTGAAAATCCTAAATTTCACGATATATTTATTAAAAAAGAAGAAATTACCGACGGGGATCACTTCGTAATAGGTCGGGTCGTTTGGGTATGGCAGAATATATAGAAATTTATCTTATATTTGATATAATAATAAAATGCAGCTTACAAATATTATTAAATTATACAATGATATGGTTAAACAAGGTAAATTAAGAGTTAAATTTTTATTTATCTATAACCATGTTGAAGCCGATGTATTTTTTTTTATAGACGAAAACCCCATGCGCCTCGTTTTTGGAATTAAACATAACAACAAATATTTTGAATTAAAATTAGACAATAACTTTACCGTTAAAGAAAGTTTCGATGGAAATATATATGATTTAATTATTAAATCTTTTAATATTAAATATGACCCCGAACATAAGTTCAAACCAATAGATTTTTTAACCGCGTTTAATAAAAAAATACCTCAAAGTATTAAAAATACAATCATTGTAAAACCCGCAGATATTGCAAAATACAAAAGAGATGTCGAAGAAGCTGATAAAATATACTTTTATGGCTGGCGCGAAAACTCGGACAAAGAACACGTTTCGGTAAAAAATTTAGAAAAAACTAAAGAATATATGGGTATTAATGCATATAATATGAGCAAACAGAAAAACGTAAGTTCAAGATGGACTGACGACTATCGTAAGGATAATTTTGCTAACTGGAGAAATATTTAATACTTTAACAATATTTTATTATTGTTTTATCTTATGAAAGAAAATACGAACCAAAATCTTCCAGATATTCCGCAATATCTTGTAAAAAATTATGAAGATTTAATTGATAAAATTAAAAATTATCAAAATTACGATATTGCGAATGCACTAAAAATGCTTAAAGATATTTACGATTTTATAGATAAATTCAATAAGTTCGTAAAAACGTTTACAAATTGCTCTCGCGGATGTTCGGTTTGCTGTAATTTTCTTGTAGAAACAACCTATCTTGAAGCTATATATATCGCAAAAAAAACAGGCAGTTCGATAAATCCAAACAATAAAAACGAAAAGAATGCTATAATATTAACCAGCGGAAATATTTACCATCCTTGCCCTTTTTTAAGCAAAAAGAAAGATTGCTCGATTTACTCTTATAGACCTTTTAATTGCAGGGTATATCATACTGGTTCTAATGCCATATTATGCCACGAACCCTATAAAACACATGCTGTTTACGGAGACGCCTCAAAGAATTATGGCGTATCTTTTTTTATAGATTTACATAGTATAATTGAAAAGCTAAATACCAATTTAAACGGCAATATCTCAGATTTAAGATGGTTTTTCTTTACTAAAGATTTCAAAGATTATCTTGCTAATCTTAATTCTAAAAGAAAGCAAGAAATAGACGATTTAGTTGCTAAAAATTCAAAAATATTACGGCAATAAAGAAAATCAAAGGGGGCAAAAAATGAAAAGCATTATCAAAGCAATCAGAGAAGCAGATTTAAAGCTGTGCGAGAACTATCCTTTTTACGAAAGGATTGTCAACTTATGGGGACTCGAACAAAAATTCGACATTGCATTAATTAAAAAATTTCCGTCGCTTTCAAAGCACTTTACGGACGAAATTACGATAAAAAGATTTTCGGACTCTCAAAAAGCGGAAATTGAAAAATTAAGTTTAGAAAATTAATCAATTTATTACCCCGCCCTTTCGGACGGGGTATCTTCTTTCTTATATACAATTTTTCCGGTTTTAGTATCCCTAATTTCTTCTATGCTCTCCTTGAAAACCCTATACACTCCCCTTGCTATTTCGAGCCTTTCTTCTTCCGACAACTCTATTTTGTCCGCAAAGCGGTTTTCTTCTTTTTCTTCTTCCAACTCTCCAAACAAATTATATTGCACGCTACTTTCCCGCCTTTGAAAAAATCGAACTCAATAAAGATTTTTCTTTTTTTTCGGTTTCTATCCCGGACAACCTTATCTCTCCCATTCCCCTTAAATTTTCTATCCTGAAAACCTTGTTCCAAAACTTATTATAAACGTCTCCGTTTTTAAAATAATAGTCCGGGAGTTGCTTTTCGCTTTGCGGACAAATTACCGTAAAGCCCTTTTTGTCGATAAAGGCAGTAGATATTATTATATCAACTTCGGTAACTTCAGACGTAATATTTCCTGCCAAAATATCTTTAATGTTAACCTTATCGATTTTAGCCATCCTCTTTGCTATATTGGCAAAATGCGGAAACAAAGAGTCCGTTTCGTAATCGGATAAAAAAACCATATTGAATTTTTTAGACAATAGCAAAGTTAGATAAATTAAAAATTCGAGCGTTGCGCCGGAAACGGTATTAATACCCCCTTTTTTTAGCGGCATAAAATCCGAAAGCATATACTGTGTTTTATCTATAAACATCTTCATTTCGAAGGCGTTAAATACCGTTAATTCCGTTTTGTCCGCCGTGCGTTCTTCTTCTCCTATCTTTTCCAAAAGTTCGTCTAAACCGTGTTCCTTAAGATAGTCGCTTACGTCTCCGTGTTCTTCCAGTTCGTCAAATCTTACCACTTTAAAACTCTTGGCGATTTTACTTAATGCCTGCGTCAGCTTTTCCGTTCTTTTTCTCCCCGCCTCGTCGTTGTCTTCAAAAACTACGATGTTTTTACCTTTTAAATACAAATTATAAGATTCTTCCCAGCTCTCCGCTCCGGTAGCGTTAGTCGTAAATGCGGCGTTTTTATCAGGCCAAATTTCCTTAAGATTGTCGCAATCTTTTTCTCCTTCGCAGATATAAACATTTTCCGCCGCAAGCACGTCTTTTAAATTATAAAGTATCAGTTTTGCGTTTCCTTTCCCCGTAAGCCTTTTTGCGCCTTCGTAGTGGTAGAATAGAAACTTCTTGGATATTCTTTCTTCGCCCTTAAAACGCTCCCAGCGTTCTTTTTCATATAATATTTTGCCGTTTTCGTCGTCGTAAATATAGACGGCCGTTTTTTTGTCGAACTCTTTATCTTTCGGCGGGAGCGTCTGTTTCTTTACCGGCGGTTTAGATGGCTTTTCCGCAATGCGGACGGGGGCGGGGGGTGCGGTATCTTCAATAACGTCCGTTTCGGGATTATATTCCGCCTCTGGATTTTCGTAATCCGGTTCTTTTTCGTATTCGGTTTCCATAATATTTACCTCTTTGTCCGCCTCTAAAGCGGTATTTTCTTTTTTGTCCGCAAAACGGACATTACCCTCTTTATTGTTTTTATAAGCCGGTTTTTCTTTGAAATTATCCGGCGGTTCTATTCCGTAACCTTTTGCGATTTCGACCGCTTCCGGAAAATTAACGGATTCCATTTTTTCTATTAAATGGTAAATATTGCCTTTCTGTCCGCATCCCCAGCAATACCAAAGTCCGTTATCCGGATTTATTGAAAAAGAAGGGGTTTTTTCGTCGTGAAACGGACACAACGCAAAATAGTTTTTTCCCTGCTTTTT
>JAJZYP010000116.1 GCA_021798015.1 bacterium | reverse complement strand
GATTAAGCGGGAACGAAGGAAACGACGGCGCAGACGGCAACTCCGGTTCAACGCTTAAGAGCTATTTTGCGCCGGTATCTCCCAATTCAAATATTCCGGTTTTAAACGGCGAATATAAAAATCCTTTTTTAAACATACGCGACTTAATGCTCGTATATAATATGAGATACAAATATTATTACATATTAAAACATTTTTTAACTTGTAATTCTTCCGGCTTAATAGATATAAACACGGCCCCATACCAAGTAATAGAATCTTTAAGTCCGATGATAAGCGAAAGCTCCGCGCAGGAATTGACAAATTACAGAACCTTAAATCCTTTAACTTCCGTATCCGCGCTTTCAGGCGTACCCGGGTTTAATTCCTCTATTCTTCAATCCATAGTAAACCGGATAGAAATAACTTCGGATTTTTATCTCATCAAATCCTACGGACGATATAAAAGCGGAAGAACGCATATAAAATCGCTCTATTACATAAACGGAAGCAAATATAAAATATATGAGTTCATTTCTTAAAAAATCTAATGCGCGACAATTTTACCTGCATACGTATCTACGTTTAAACTTAACGTTTTTTTGCCTTTTCCTGAATTAAAAAACAATTCAAAAGGCGGAGAAACATAATTTTCGGAAATCTCCTCGAATATATGCCCCTTTTTATAAGTCTTCCCTTTAGTTTCTATTTTATAGAGACGGATATTCTTATATAAAATCTTATATATTTTTAATTTCTTAAAAGGTTTAAGTTTTAAATTTTTTTTATTTTTATAATAAATTTCCGTCATATTTTTTTTAAAATCGAAACTTACAAACACTGCAGGAAATTTATTTTCCGAATAACGTTTATTCATCAGATATTTTAGTATCTTAACGGTTTTATTGAAGTCCTTGCCGTAACCCGGATAAAGTATGAAATTGTTTATTAAAGGATATGTAATTACGAGCATAACGGAAACTATTATTAAAACTATGAGGAGTTCCAATAAAGTAAAGCCTTTTAAATCCTTTAATCCGTTTAAAGCCGTTGCGCCGTTTTTGAATGTTTTGTTCAAAGTAATAAATTATTTATATCGTAAATAAAATAACCGTCTTTACCTTTTTTAAATATTGTAGCAAAAAGCGTCGAAAACTTGCCGTAAAGGGATTTATCGGGTTTAACCTTGAAAACCCCGCTATTTATCTTAAATACCGGCTTTATTTGGGCGCTTTTTATATTTAAACTGCCTGAGACGTCTCCGAAAAACAAAAGTCTGCCGCTTATAGAAACGTTCTTAATATAAAAATCAGTTTTTAAACTTTTAAGATTTAATGCCGGAATATTTATAAAACCTTTTTTAACTGAATTTATTTTAATGCCTTCAAAATTTAAATTTACGGGAATATCTTTGAAAAGCAGATAATCCGCCCCGGTTGCAATAATATCCTTTATATAAATATTTTTTATATATGCAATATCGTTTTTATTTTTACCGCCTATAGAAGAAGGTCTATAAATTTTAATTCCCGTTAAATTCAAACCGAAAAAGACGGAGGGCGAAATAGATTTTATAGAAGCCTTCAAACCCGTATAATCGTAAAACGATAGTTCGAGCGGTTTTTTAAGCCTGCCGTACGGGAAAAAAATAAACGTAAGTATAATTAGAAGAAAAAGAAATACAAGAAAATAAGCAAGTTTATATAAGACTTTTAAGAATATTTTATCTTTCATTTTATTTTTTCTTTTTATTTATTTATAAGAGAACTCATTTCAAAAATAGGAAGCATTATGGATATTACTATAAACCCGACCATAAGCCCCATAAATATAACCATAGCCGGCTCTAATGCCGAAGTTAAAGATATTATATAAAAATCTATTTCGCTTTTCATTATATTTGACGCCGTTAGAAGCATTTCTTCGATATTCGAACTCTTTTCCCCCGCTTTTACCATTTTTAAAAAAATCGGCGGATAAAGATTCGATTTGTAAAGCGGACCGGATAAGCCGTTCCCTTCCTCAAGGCTTTTATTGGCGTCTAAAATTGCCTCTTTAAGCAAGGTATTCCGAAAATTCGACGAAGCTATGATTATCGCCCTGTTTAAGTTAATGCCGCTTGTTAATAGCATGGAAAGACTCTGTGAAAACAAGTTTACTTCGTTTAATATAATAAATTTTCCGACAACCGGAATTTTTAAGAGCATCCCGTCAATATTTCGCCTGCCTTTGGAGGTATTCATATATTTTTTAAAAAATATATAAACAGCTAAAATTAAGAGCAAAAATAATATAAGATAATGGGAAAACAAAAAACTGCCGAATAAAACTATTCGCGTCGGCAAAGGAAGTACGTGGTGCATAGATTTAAAAATTTTAGATATAATAGGAACTACGTAAACGACTATATAAAATAAAATCAGAAATCCAACGACGGTCATTATCAGCGGATATATTAGCGACGCTTTGATTTTTTTTACCGTATTGTATTTTTCTTCAGAATATGCGGCAATCTTGTTCAGTACAGGAGCAAGCGAACCTGATTCTTCGCCTGCCTTTACTGAAGAAACGATAAGGCTTGGGAAAACCGACGGATAGGAGGACAAACAGTCGGAAAAAGACTTGCCCTCTTTAATGCTTAAAGATATTTCCGACAATATTTTCTTAAAATAATGGTTCTTTACGTCGCTTTTCTGCTCGTATATGGCGTCGTACAAAGGTATCCCTGAATTTATAAGGGAGTATAGTTCCTTGAAAAACATAATGATGTCGGTCTGAGAAGGTTTTTTTTCTATTTTTGTATTTAATAATTTAATTAAGGTATCTTTGAAGGTTAGCTTAAAGGATTCTTTGATAGATATTTTAAAAGCTGAGTTAGTTTTAACGGGGGATGTGGAAGGCGAAGCCTCAGGCGCGGACGCAGACAAAGACGAATAATGAGATTTAGACAAATGCGAAAGCGAAGAGGAAATTGACAAACCGTCCGATAAGACTATATCTGTTGCATATACTCCTTTTTCTTTTAATGCAAAAAGCGCTTCCTGTTTGTTATTTGACTCTAATAAGCCTTTAACCTTTGAACCTTTTGTATTTAGGCCGGTATAGCTAAAAATAGGCATACATATTATACATAAATTTTATAAGGATTTTGACTCGTTTTATTTTTTATCTATCTTATTTTATTTTCCAACTTTCTATAGGCGCGTCTTTCCCTTTTCCGCCGGGCGCACCGGTAGGCCCATAAGATATTATGGCATATGCTCCATGTTTAGACGGCGATATGTAAATATATTTATTGCCCCAAGGGTCGTCAGGAATATGGCTCAAATATCCGCCTTTTTGATAATGTTTGGGAATTGGAGGAATATCCGGTTTTTTAGCAAGCGCTTCCAAGCCTTGCGCAGTCGTAGGATAGTTTCCACTCTGAAGTTTGTAGAGGGCAAGCGCCGTTTCAAAATTTTTGATCTGAACCACTGCGGCCGTCTCTTTAGCTTTGTGCGGAGCAAACATTATCCTGGGAACTATTATGGTTGCAAGGATGGCGATAATTACGAGAACTATCAAAAGTTCGATTAAAGTAAAACCGCCGTTTGAATTTAACGATTTAAATTTATTTGAATATTTAACGTATTTGCACATATTTATATAGCCTCACCTATATATTTTATTAAAATACCGCATAAAAATCTATATATAATATAACAATGTATAAAGAAATTATAATATTTTCGGCTTTTTTTTACAAAAAGACTGTTTGTATGTACATAATATACCTATAGAATTGAAAAAGATTTTATATCTACTGCATATTAAATTGATATTTAAATTTATTTACTGTTCCGTTCACAAGAATTCCAAATTTTAATTTAACGCCCAACGGCGCTGAATTATAGGCATTATAATTAAACCTGTCAAGCCATAATCCTCCGTAATAATAAGCGATATATAAAAAAGCTAGGTTTTTTGCTATTACGACTTTGTCTAAAAAAACTTTGAGGTTTCCGTCTTTATTTTTATAAAAAGAGCGTTCGTATATAAGTTCGTAAAGTATAGTATTTGCGACGCTCTTCATTTTTATTTGTCTATTTATATTTTTATTTTTTTGCCTTTTTAAGTAAAAATAATTAATGTTTTCTTTCGATTCCGCTTTCGAGAAAGGTACTGGAGTTTCGGACAAACCTGAAAAATATACATACGGCAATTTTTGTCCGTTCTTTGTGTCATAATCAGCAATAAAAACGGGATATGAATAATTAAATTCCGTAAGTTTTTTATGAAATTCGCTGAATATTAAATTTGCTTCTATGTAAGGTTTGCTGGATTTTACGGCTAAATTTCTATTTCTGACGGTTGTTTTAAATATAAAATATAAAAACAGAAGCATTATCGAAAGAACTACCATGGCGATTAAGGTTTCTATCAAAGTAAAGGCCGATTCTCGAAAAATAACAGGTCGATTTATTATTTTAGTTTCGTTTAGGAGCATTTTATAACGGAAATTAATATTAATTTTATTAATGTAATATTATAAAATTAGGTTTTAACGGTTTAATTAGTTTAATCTTCTTCGGAAACCCTTACTACTTCGGCAATAGACGTAAGTCCGGATGCAAATTTCCTTATGGCCTCGACCCTCAAGGTGCTCATTCCGAATTTAACGGCTTTTAATTTTATCTCCTGAGAGCTTGCCCTGGTCATAATCAAAGACCTTATGTCGTCGTTAACTTCGAGAATTTCATATATAGCGGTTCTGCCCTTATATCCGGTAAAATTACATTCTTTACAGCCTTTCTGAGTATAAAACGTTCCTCTTGAAAGAATTTCATTTATTACGGGCATTATTTCCGACTGTTCGTCCGAAATTAAAAGTTTAACGTCTTCGCCGCTAATTTCGTACGACTCCCTGCAATCAGGACAGAGTTTCCTTAAAAGCCTCTGCGCAAAAACTATAGATATAGAAGAAGCTATTAAAAACGGCTCTATGCCCATATCGGTAAGCCTCGCGAAGGCGCTAGCCGAATCGTTGGTATGAAGCGTCGAAAGCACTAAATGCCCCGTCATTGC
>JAJZYP010000115.1:3376-5084 GCA_021798015.1 bacterium | reverse complement strand
TCATGCAAAATAGTACTTTAGGGATAAAACCATAATTGGAAAAGGGCATCCGATAAAAATGATATTTAAAAATAACGCGATATATCTCATAGAAGGCTTATTTTTAATTGTTGCCGTACTAATTGCTGCTATTTTATTCTTTGCCGGTCCGATTCCCGTAAAAAATATTACCGCTTTTAATTCAAATCTTTTATTAAAAACAACGGAACTAAATAAAGATATAAGGCATATTAAAAGCGGGGTGGATAAAATTATATATTACGGCGCTCTAAAACCTTCGCAGTCCCAAAAAGCGCATTTTAGACAGGCTTTAAATAATTTGGAATCGAGTTTAAAAAGAACCGATAAACAGTATAAAGAACTTGACGGATTTATTAAAAAAAACAGCGCATTTTTAAAAAATAACCGCCCGATTACATCATATTTTAATAAATCATACTTTAAGTGGAAAAATATCAGCCGGCCTATTCTTAGAATAATTATAAAATATCCCAAATATATATCGTCCAGAATATCGTACAAGCTTTTTCTAAAACATGCCCTTTATCTTTCCCATTTACCTACCGCAAATATTATTAAAGATACTAAGCTATACTTAGGCAGGCTTATTAACATAACTATTTATGCAACAATAGCCGGCGTTATTATTATATTGTTTCTCGGAATTTTATTTTTTCGTTACCTTAATAAAAATAAATTCAGGGAAATGGAAACTTTATTAAAAAATGAACAGCGGTTCAAATCCTTTTTCTATAATCTCCCCCTCCCTTCCTTTATTGTCGATATTGAAAGCGGCCTTTTTATGGATGTCAATGATGCTGCCGTACAATTTTACGGTTATTCAAGAGATGAGTTATTAAATATGAGCGTGGCAGAAATAAATGTTTCCAACACCCCCCAAGAACTTAAAATTTTCAGAAGAACAACTGCGGCAAAAGGCGGCGGTACAACTACTTTTAAACATAAACTTAAAAACGGTGAAATAAAAATAGTCCAGCCCCATATAGCCATAATTACATTAAACAATAAACAGTGTTTACTGACAATAATTTTGGATATAACCGAAAAAGTAGCAAACGAAAAATGGATGCATATTTTATATACGGCGATAGAAAACAGCCCCGATTGGATGATTGTAACGGATAACCTCGGAAATATTACTTACGCGAATAAAGGCGTAGAAGGTATAAGCGGATATAAAAAAGAAGAGTTGATAGGAAAAAAACCAAGTATTTTCAAATCGGGACTGCTTGACCCCGAATTTTATAAAACCTTTTGGAATACGATCAACGCGGGAGAAGTTTTTAAAGGTATTTTGATAAATAGAAAAAAAACCGGCGAATTATTTACTTTAAGCACGACGGTCGTTCCGGTAAAAAAGGATTTTAAAGTTATAAATTTTGTAGCCATAGCCAAAGATATAACGCAGGAAAAGACATTGGGGGAAGAATTAAGATATATCTCGCTTCACGATCCGTTAACTAAGCTTCCGAACAGGAGTTTTTTCATCTCCGTTATCGATGGTTATCTTGGCAGGGGAGAATATAAAGGGCTGAACGCTTCTCTTGCGGTAATTGATTTTTATAAATTATCCTATATTAATAATACTTATGGGTATAGTGTCGGAGATAAGCTTTTACAAAGTTTTTCAAAAAGATTAAATAAAGTTATGCGGGATGGGGATATAGCTGCAAGGGTGGGAGATGAT
>JAJZYP010000115.1:0-3276 GCA_021798015.1 bacterium | reverse complement strand
GGCACGGGCTATTCTTCCTTATCTTATATTAAAAATATACCCGCGGATTTTATCAAGATAGATATTTCATTTATAAGAGGCATGATGGAAAACCCCAAAGATCTGGCAATAGTCAATACAGTCGTAGTTCTCGCTTCCAAGTTAGGTATGAAGACTATCGGCGAAGGGGTGGAAACCGAAGAGCAGTTAAAAATATTAAAATCCTTCGGGTGCGACATGGTTCAAGGGTATTTATTTTCAAAACCAGTTCCTGAAGACGAAATTTTACGGTTTTTAAAGCAACCGTAAAAATCTTCTACTTAACTAATAAAATAATTTATATGGGCACTTGAAAATGATAAAAACTATGGTATTATTAAAGTAAGAGGATGGAGCTGGGATAAAGAAAAAGGTTTGGTAATAGGTTCAAATAAAGGCATTAAAATGAAAGGAAATTAAAGATTGGAGGTGGTAGTTTATGGCTAACGTTTCTATTTGGGATCCTGTTAGTAACATTAGAAGCGATTTTGAAAAGCTGTTTTCAGATTTTTTCCCCACCAGTGTTAAAAGGATATGGGGATATGAGCCTGGTGTAATAGAGCCTGCCGTCGACGTGTTGGAAAAAGAAGACATGATAATGGTAAGAGCTGAGCTTCCGGGGGTTTCAAAGGATGAAATTAAAATTGAAGTTCATGAAAACAGGCTTATACTAAAGGGTAAACATAAGACAGAAAAAGAAGAAAAGAAAGAAGACTTTTATAGGAAGGAAATTGAATGCGGATCATTTTATAGGAGCATCGAGCTTCCTTCCGATGTCGATGCGGCTTCGGCAAAAGCATCTATGAAGGATGGCATTCTGGAAGTTTCTCTAAAGAAAGCGGCTGAAGCAAAGCCCATTGCTATAGAAGTTAAATAATAAATGCTCTTTAGCAGTTTAATTTATATGGTGGAGTTGCTGTATGATCAAGGGAATTCAAAAAGTTGACAATGTAAAATTGGAAAGAAAAGATTAAAACAACTAAGTATTATAAGTAGGCGGGGAAAAACAACTGCAGAAAATACCGACCGTAGGTCAGTTTAATGCTTAACTTTAAGCATGTTAGTCATTAATAACCCGGACCTGGTCGGTATTTTTATATTAAATTAAATAAAGATTTTAAAAAATACCTATTTTTTTAAGAATGTTTTTTATCGTTTCTTAAAGAATTAAGATAATCTTTAAGGGTGGAAAAGCAGTTTTCCAATATTCCTTTGCTGTGAGAAGATTTTGAAAGCATAATGCACCCCTCAAACGAACCTATAATAAAGTTGGATACATTTTTTGTATTTAAATCCTGTCTAATTATACCGGAAGATTTAGCGGCTTTGATAGCTTTTTCAATAAAAGATTGCCACAAAATCATTACTTCGTTTACATGTTTTGATAAGATTTTGTCCTTAGCCGAAAGTTCAAGAACAAGATTCCCGACAGGACATCCTGTTTTGGCAAGCTGTCTTGACTTCTGATTATAAACCTTATCAATAACAAGGCAAAGCTCGCCAATCGGATCCTCGGCTTTATATGCATCACCCCAAGTATTTATATATGAAGGTTTTATTATTTCTTGAATGACGGCGATGGCAATATCCCTTTTTGACTTAAAATGATAATACAGACAACCCTTTGTAGCGTTTATTCTGTCAATTATATCCTGAATACTTGTGCCATCATATCCTCTTTCAAGCAATAGGACATATGCAACATCCAAAATCTCGCTTCTTTTTAGCAACTTCTCACCCGCTTATGAAAATACTTTGCCCATTTTTTAAAAAAGAGGCAAAGTATTTTAAAAAACTAATAAAAAATTATCAGAATGTTAACGGCTGATAGCCTTCAGCCATAAAACCCGCGATTGCCTGTCCGGCATGAATAAGTTCTATTTTTTTATCTGTTAATATAGAAGCAATGCCGTATCCTTCGGCAACAGCCACGCATGCTTGAGGGATAATATTGTTTGCAAACACCTGATTATATGCCTCTAAAATATCTTTATCGTCGGTTTTTGCAATAAAATCTTCTCCAGGCCCAAAAAATATAACCTTAACATCTTCAAATGCGCCGCTATTCTTTGTTCTCCATGCAACATTAAGACCCAACTTAACTTTCATCGGATTATCCTCTCCTGATAAAATAACGATTAACGCTTTTGCTTTCGCCATAAATTCCTCCTCTTAATTTAACAAATTAATTTATTAAGCTTTTTACATACCAACTGGTTTGTATTTTATCATTAATAAACTACCCTTGTCAAGACCAAATTGTGTCCTTAATCCTGCAATAGAAATACAAAAACCCCCTGAATATGTTATAATTATTGTAGTTAATAACAATTTAAAACATAACCCAGGAGGTTAACCTTTATATATCAGACCACGTGTCTGATGAATCATATCATACAAACTTAATCTTTTCATTTAGATGAAATCTTAAAGGCTTTTTTGCCCATTCCCTTGCATAATCAACTCCTATGCGAGGAGTTATAACTACCATATTTTCGTCAATTTTTATGCCTTTATCCTCAATAAAAACTTCTAAAACTAAATTATTTCCGTTTTTTATAGTGTCATCCAAACAGACTAATGCTCCATTATGTCTCATCTCAATTCCCAAGGCTTTAGTTAAATTGCCTGGTCCTTTTGTTATATCATTCCCCGATTTAGCCGATTTAAGGTTAAAAATACCTCTTCTTTCTTTCATGATATTAATTCCGTAAACAGGGATTAACCCGCGTATCAAAACCCCTTCCGGAATACCCTCCTTATTAGTTACAATGTTAAGCATATTGTGAATTCCGTAGCACAAATGAACATAGGCTATTCCCCCTTCTTTATATAAAGATTCGTTTCTATTTGAACGATGCCCGTTATAAGCATGAGATGCCATATCTTTTACTCCAAGATAAGCCTCTACCTCCGTAATTATTCCCCCTGTTAAACCTCTTTCTTTAATATTCGTGAACAAAAACTTACCTAAAAGTTTCCGTGCTACTATTAGGGCATTATCCCTTGCAAAAAATGTTTTATTTAATATTCCGAATTGCATTTATAAAGTATAAAGTATAGTTTCATCTGCAGATTTCATACAAAACATCTCGGCTAATACATATTTTAACTATTTAATTTCATCAATTTCCGCTCTTTTAAGGGCATTATTTGCTTTTATTACCAATAGCTGTTTGAACAGGCATTCAAAGTCCTTTTGTTCTTTTATTTCCTTCTTTATCTTCTTTATAATTTTATTATAGCTTTTTTGTTTGA
>JAJZYP010000114.1 GCA_021798015.1 bacterium | reverse complement strand
CCAATCCTACAGAAAAGGTCAAAGAATTAGAATCCGACGATATTATCGTTACCGGATATGTGACGGACGAAAAGCTTGACGAATTTTACAATAATGCCAGAGTTGCGGTAGTGCCGTTAAGGTTTGGCGCAGGCGTAAAATCTAAGGTAACAGAAGCATTACGATACGGCATTCCGCTTGTAACTACTTCAACCGGCGCTCAAGGGCTTAAGGATTTAGATTCTGCCGCATTTGTTGCTGATACCCCTAAACAACTTGCCGATAGCGTAATTAAGTTGCTAAGATACGACGATTTGTGGGAAAATTATGCAAAAAAAGGTCAAGAATATGCCAAAGCCAATTTTTCAAAACAATCAATGATAGAAAGCTTAAAACCTCTGTTTGAAAAAGATAAAAAAAAATATAATAAATAATAAATATTATAATGTTACAGCAATAATAGGATATAATTAAATATGGCTAATAATATATATATTAATAATAAAATGCAGAATTTAAATGCCTTATTGTTGGGAACATGTAATGTTGAGGGTCTTCCTGGTGTGGCAAAAAGATTTGGCTATAATGCTGACCATTATTTATATGACGGACGACATGTTCCCCAACTTCCAGCTAATGTATCCGATATTTACGATTTTGCTGTTGTTGCAATTACACTTCGTTCTATTTTGGAGGATTGTAATCCAGGAAAAGGATATTTTTGGTATACAGAGAACTTAAGCGAACAATATTTTAAAATTGCATTTGAAAAAGCGGTAAATCTTATTAATGAACAAATTTCTATGATGGCAAAATTATTACCCAAAATACCAGTGTTTGTATTTTCATTTATCGAGCCTTCGTCAAACCCATTAGGTTTACTGCAAAAAAAACATTCTCTTAGTAATATAGCCTTTTTTATAAGGGAATTAAATAGGCATTTTGAATTAATTATTTCTAAATATTCTTGGTTTTATTATTTTGATTTAAATGAATGTTTGTCGTTGTTAGGACGAGAAAGATTGCAGGACGATATTTTATATATGTGCTCACATGGAGGTATCTTATCTAACTTTGATTATGGATTAGACATTAAAAGCAAAAGGATAATTACACCGGTACCTGCACTTAATTTTTTTGAAGCATTCAAAGGCGCGAATTATATTGAATTAATTTTTAAAAGGCTTTCTGACAGTTTAAAAATAATAAAAAAAATAACGCCTGTTAAATTAATTATTGTTGATATCGACGATACATTATGGCGCGGCATTGCGGCTGAAG
This sequence comes from bacterium, assembly GCA_021798015.1. GTDB lineage: Bacteria > SZUA-79 > SZUA-79 > Acidulodesulfobacterales > Acidulodesulfobacteraceae > Acidulodesulfobacterium. The sequence continues at coordinate 3,830 of JAJZYP010000114.1, read as the reverse complement.
ATAATATGGATAATATTGAAAGGATAGAAGGTTGGCCGATGGGTTTTGTAGAAGCATTACTATTTTTTAAGAAGCGGGGCGGATTGTTGGCTATAAATAGTAAAAACGAAGAAAAACAAACCATTGAAAATATTAAAATAATTTATGGCGGTAAAATTTCTAAAGAGGATTTTGTTTCGATTAAAATTAACTGGAGGAGTAAAGTTGAAAATTTACGCGAAATAATAAGCGAAACTAATATATTGCCACAAAATATTGTTGTTATAGACGACAATCCTCGAGAGATAGATGAAATTATAAATGCTTTTCCTGAAATAAGGCATATCGGTTTTAATCCCTATGCTTGGAGGGGGTATATATTAAACGGACCCGAGTTTCAAGTCGAGGCTATAACTGAGGAGTCAGGTAATAGAACGGAACTTGTAAAAGCAATGGTTCAAAGAGAATTGGAAAGAAAATCAATGTCTAATCAAGATTGGGTTCAATCTCTTAACCTTACTGTTGAATTATTACATATAATTTCTGAAAACGATAAATATTTTCAAAGAGCGCTTGAATTAATAAACAAAACTAATCAGTTTAATACGACAGGAAAACGTTGGTCTTATAATGAAATAAAAAAATTTATTGATTACGGAGGTAAAATTTTAGGATTTACAGCAAAAGATAAATTAATAGATAACGGTTTAATAGGAGTTGTGTTATTAAAATCTAATATTATTGAACAGGTTGTTCTTTCATGCAGAGTGTTTGGAATGGATATAGAAATTGTTATGGCACATGAAGCTGTACGAACAATTATGAACTTTAGCAATGTTATTAGGGCTAATCTTATATTAACCGGTAAAAATCATTCTTGTTTGAATTATTTTGAAAGGCTTGGATTTATTAAGATTAATGATACTATTTGGGAAACAGATAAAATATGTAAGCCACCTTATTGGATCAATATTATGCGCAGTAACGATGAAATAGAAAGTCGGAAAGAAAAAAAAGAAGATAAAAAAATAATCGAAAAACAGTGTAAAATTTTAGAAAAACAATATGATATTATTCCAAATAATGAAAATACAAATACCCAAATTGATATTTTAAAAACTGAATTAATTAAAAGCAAAAATCAAATAAAAGAACTTCAAGAAGCCTTAGATAAAATCTTATTAGCTTATTCTAATTCTCAACAGGAGCTAATTGGCTTACGTTTGCTTTCGGAAAAAAATAATAAAAAGTTATCTTAATTTTTAAAAATTTTTATATACAAGGATATTTTAAATTATGATAAATTCTAATAAAAAAAATACATCATCTATTAAGGTTTACGATTGTTTTACTTTTTTTTAATGAGCTTGAATTATTAGAAATAAGACTTAATTTATTAGATGCTGTAGTCGATAAATTTGTTATAGTTGAAGCTACAAAAACTCATCAAGGTAAAGAAAAACCATTATTTTATAATAAAAATAAAGATAAATTTGCTAAATTTCAAGATAAAATCATAAATATTATAGTGGATTTTCCTGACGATAATATTTTAGATTTATTTAATACTTATTATTTTTTAAATGAAGGGTTAACGCCATTTCAAAATTTAACTGAATCCTTAGCTTTAAAAGCATTGTCTTCATTTTCTAGTTTTTTTTTAGAAAAAATTTCAAGTGATAATAAAGTTGACAGGCTTGCTTGGAAAAGAGAGCATTATCAAAGAAATATGATTATGGATGGCTTGAATTGCAATCCTGACGACGTTGTTATTATATCGGATTTAGATGAAATCCCAAACCCGCAAAAATATTAATATATAGAAATAGGCCTGGCATACAAATATTTAAGCTAAAGATGTATCATTTTTTTATTAATTATGAAAATAGGATAAATATTAATTCTAATTGCAACGGGGCGTCAGTCCTGTGGAATGGTTCAATAATGACTCAATATAAATATATAACGCTTCCGCAAGCACTACGTATTTTAATAAATATGCCATATCCAGTCCCTTATCAATTAAATTATATCCATTTTATAGAAAATGGTGGATGGCATTTTTCTTCTCTTGGTGGTATAGAGAATTTTAAAAATAAAATAAATTCGTTTGCTCATATTGAGCATAATAATAAAGCTGAAGATATATATAAAAGTCAGGAACACGGTATTCTTTATTATAATAATTCACTATTAATCTGCGTTCCTATAGATGAATCTTTTCCGAATTATATTAGAAATAATATAGATAAGTTTTCTCATTTGATATGCAAAAACTACTATTGATAATAAATAAAATAATTCAAATTTCAATAGTGTTTCTGGCGGTGTTAAAAAGGTCCATATGTGCTTTCGAAGCGCCAACGATTCAACTGTTTCATTTGTTATGAAATAAGGAATAACCGTTTTCGACGATGCGCCTAATTAGACTAGTCCAAACAGGCTTATAACAGAGTTGCATAGATGGTTTCAGTATCTTTCAATTTCTGGAGTCTATATAGGTGAAACAAACAAATGGGTTGTTATAAAAAGTTAAGGTAATTATGCAATTAAATAATTTTTTTAAGTTTAGAATCATCCCCCCAGAAAGCCATAGGTTCGTAGTCGGGGTAGGGATAATAGCCGCAATTCAGTTTAATATCGACGCCTTTTTCTTTTATATAATTTTCGACAAGATTTCTTATTGATATAGGTTTACCGCTGCAGCAATTTATTATGCCGGTTATTTTATTTTGAAAAGCGGCTTTTATAATATATTCCGATAAGTTTTCTACGGGAAGATAATCTCTTAGCTGTTCTCCACCTGACATATTGAATACCTTTTCGTTATTGTTTATGGCCTTATTCAACTGCGATAAAAGACTTTTAGGTGGTTGTCCGTTTCCGTACACATAAAAAAGTCTTAGCCATTTTAAATTAAAATTTTTTATTTTTTTAAGTTCTTGCAAAAACCTTCTCAGGCTATCTTTAGCTAATGCATATGGAGTTATCGGATCGGTTTCCATATCTTCAGATAAAGGACCATTTTTAATTCCATATTCAAAACAGGTTCCAGTAACAGTTATATCTTTTAATCCTCCATGTATCATATCTCTTATAAAAAAATAGTTTTCAAAAAGATTCTGTTCTATATGACTTATGTTTTTATAATCCGGAAGTCCGTCCCAAGCCAGATGTATCATTATATCCGGTCTTTTTAGTCTGTTGTAAACATCAGAATTTGTTTTCGATATATCGAACTCTATTATATCTACTTTTTTATCGTTAAACCATGTAAATTTTTTTGCTTTTTCGATATTTCGAGTAGTAGCTATTATATTTATGCTATTCTGATTGTTCCGGCAAAGATAGTCTATTATATGTGAGCCTATAAATCCTGTAGAACCGACGACAAGAACCTTCATAATTCCACGCCTTTGAAATCAGATGAAATTAATTTATGATTTTTATCTTTTTCCGAAATTTCCGTTACTTCTAATGGCCATGATATATTTAGCACTGGGTCGTTATAATTTAACCCTGATTCATTTTCTTTACTGTATGGACTTGTATTAAAATACATAAACTCAACGTTATCTTCAAGCGTTTGGAAACCATGGGCAAATCCTTCAGGCACAATAAGCATCTTTTCAGATTTTTCACTAAGTGTTTCCCCATGCCATTGTAAAAATGTAGGAGAGTTTTTTCTTATATCTACGGCAACATCGTAAACCGAACCCTTTAAACATATTATTATTTTAATTTCCTGAAACGGCGGATACTGAAAATGAAGACCTCTTATTGTTCCTTTTTGTTTAGTGAATGAACGGTTAATATTATTTATTTGTTTTTGAGGCATTAATTCTTTAAAT
>JAJZYP010000113.1 GCA_021798015.1 bacterium | reverse complement strand
GCTTTAAAGGCAGTGTTTTGCATTATGCGGTGGACTAAATTTATTTTGGAAGGGTTGGAAGAGTAAAGGAAAGAACCTATCCTGGTGGAGTGCGGAATTTCTATGCCAAGCATTTCTTTTAATGCTTTGTCCTGTTTTATGTTGTCTATGTCCATAATGCAGTCAGCTCCGGAAATAAGACCTAAGATTATTGATTTGACATAGGCATAAGGGTCGTAGCCTCTGTTAGAGGCAGGGAGACCGAATGAGACGTTCAAACTGTCCTTGATATTTAAGTTATCTATCATATCTGAAATTAATTTTGTTCCTGCGAACGGGGTGTATTTATTTTTACCTTTTTTTATGATATAATTCATCAGACACGTGGTCTGATATATATCTATTAACCTCCTGGGTTATGTTTTAAATTGTTATTAACTACAATAATTATAACATATTCAGGAGGTTTTTTGTATTTCTATTGCAGGATTAAGGTTTTATTTTATGTTTGTCAAAGCAAAATAAAAATGTCACCTTCTTAGCAAAGTAGAAATGTCCGCTTTTAGTTAAGATTAATGTTAATATTCAATCAGTTATTAACAACCTATCATTGTATAAGACTTAAAAATCCAATACAATGTATTCTATAATTTCGCAGAATGAAAATAAAACGGAGTATAAAGTATAAAGATATGTCGGAGAGAATAAACAATATCTTTTCTTCCATTGCAGATGTTTATGATTTTTGGGGACATCTGTTCAGTTTCGGGGTTGACGGCATATGGCGTAAAATGGCTGCGGAAGAAGCCATAGCAGATATAGGCGGCCATAAAATACTAGATGTTGCGACAGGTACCGGTTCTGTTGCTATAGATATTTACAGAAAGGCAAAGAAGGCAAAAAAGCTGGTTGAAATTGTGGGAGTGGATTTTAATTCGGATATGATAAAAATAGCCGAAGATAAAATCAAAAATCAAAAAATAAAAAATATATGTTTTAAGATAGAAAACGCGATGGACATTGACGAACCAGAGTGTGCTTACGATGTTGTTACCGCCGGATTTTTGCTGAGAAATGTTGACGATATCGAAGTTTTTGCGGAAGAACTCGGAAGAATTCTAAAAAAGAACGGTAAATTCATATTGCTGGAAATGGGCAGAACGCGAAACAAACTTTTAAATATGTTTTTCAGAATATATTTTTTTATTATCAGGATGGTAGGTTCGCTAATAGACAAAAAGGCTTATGATTGGCTGACATACAGCATACTGGCGTTCGATAAAAAAAGAATGGTAAATATATTGCAAGAGAAAGGATTTAAGGATTTAAAAATTAAAAATCTGCCGTTCTGCATAGCTTTTTTAATTACTGGAATAAAAGGCTGAAAATAAATTCAAAAATAATAAAATAAAAATTATATTAATTTGATTATTTTATTTTTAATTATTTAATTAACTTTGTTATAATTTAGGGCATATCGAATTTGGCTAAGTCGCCCATAATTTCAAGTTTTCTTTGAAGCTGGTAAGTTTTAATCTGATCTGTAGTTATCGACTGGACAGGTTTATTTGCAAATACCGGCAAATAATGTTTGCTTGAGGCTATTTTTCTCTAAATTTTATGTAAATTATATACAAAATAGAATTTATTGTCAAGGTCTGGAAAGGCTTATTTACTGCGGTTTTAATTAGCTTCGCTGTACTTCGTTTGGTTGCGGGGGCAGGATGAACTTCCCGTCGGGAAGTTTTAAACCGTACGAACCTGCGACCTTTGGGTTATGAGCCCCCTTCTTTTATTTTTTTATTAGCAATTTTTTTACACGTGGTATAATAACACAGGAACATCGGATTTTCTGACTATGCTTTCAGCCACCGAACCAAGCGCTAATCTTGTTAAGCCTGTTTTTCCGTGGGTTCCCATAATTATCAGGTCATAGTCCCCTTCTTTTATCGTTTTTAATATAACGCTTGTGGGTTCTCCGTGGGTTAGTACCGTTTTAACCTTAATTCCTTTTTTTTCGCACTTCTCCTTAAGTTTGTTTAAGACAGGTTTTTCTTCTTCTACTAGAAAGTTGAGATCGGTTATTCCGCCTCCGGATATATCGCCCATACCTTGCACTATCTTAACGTCTATAATATGAATAAACGTTATTTCCGCTTTAATTTCCGAAGCAAAATTCATTGCATTATTGGCGGCTTTCAGCGAAGTACCGCTGAAATCCACCGGGCATAAAATTTTTTTAAACATCTTAACCCCCTTTAATACTTAAAATTAGAATAGTGGCTTATTTAATATTAATATATCTTATATAGCCATAAAGTCAAGAAACCTTAATCCGTTTTGTCAAAGCAAAGTAGAAATGTCACCTTTGGTTAAAATTAATGTTAATATTCAATGGTTTTTAAATCCTTTTTAAATTATTTAATTAATTATCGTCTAAGGACGGACATATAAACGCAAGTCGTTTATGCCCGAAACAATACTCTTGAAGCGAAGCGAAAAGAGTTTGTGAATGGTTTTCATTTTTCGTCCGCCGCCCGTGAAAATTTAGGTTGAAAATATTTATTAAAAGTCTGCCTCCACGGATATGCAAAAGCACGTCTTTTGCGCGCAGGAGGTATATATTTCTTTCTTATTTTAATTACTTTTTCTGCTACTTTAACCGGTCTTTTTGTTATTTCCTTGTATTCAATAGAATTACCGTTATATTTTATGTGCACAGAGTCATCCATGTGTTCTTCTACCGTTATCTTTTTTGCTCTTATTCCTGCTGGGAGTTGGTATAGTTTAGAGTTGTAAGATATTGTATTGTCGTTTTTAACGGTTCTTTCCTGTTTTATGCAAAGATAGTTATTAAGATTTACGGTTTCATCAAGCTTTACATTTACGTCTGTATTATCAAAAGGAATTACGTTGAATTTCTTATTATAGACGGGCAGATACTCTTTTAAGAAGTTATTGGCGGTTTTAATATCGCTTATATTTTTTAATCTCATCTCTTTTACGAGCCTGTCCTGGAGAGTGCCGAATAACCTTTCTATCATATTTTTCCGCAAAAAGCATGCTTTTTAAGCGCAGAAAAATATATCTTTTGCTTGAGGGGTGTTGGCATGTATAAGTTCTATTCCAAGCTCTGAAAGAGCCCTTTCAAATTGGCTTAGAGCCTCTTTATTCTTATCGGTGGATTTATATGTGGTATGCCTATCAGAATAGATGCTCATAGGAAGGCCGTATTCTTCAATGTAGTTTTTTAGTAGACTCATTGCTGGGATAGTTCCTTCATATTCGTAAAATCTAGCATAAACCATACCGGTGGCGTCGTCTATGAAGGACATAAGAACGGCTTTATCCCTTCTATTTTCAAACCAGTCGTGATGGGAGCCGTCTAACTGAAGCATCTCGCCAAAGCAGGGCTTTCTTTCCCTTAGCTGTTTGCGGGCTTTAGTTTTTCTTGCCCTTTTCCATAAGCCTTCTTCTAAGAGCCACTTCCTTAAGGTCTCTTTGCTTAGAGCTATGTGATGAAGCTCGAAGAGCTTCTCGCAAAAGAATGTGGGTCCGAAATCGGGATAATTTTCTTTATACAAATTTAACACGCTTGATTTAACCTTATTTGAAATTTTCTTATGTGAAGGTTTTCCTCTTAAGGAATGCATAACCGCAATATCACCGATAAGTCTTAGCTTTTTTACTAATCTTTTTACCTGCCTTGTGGATAATGAAAGCATTCTTGCTGCTTTGGTTTGTGTAAGGCTGCCTTCTAAAGTCCTTTTAATTATGTGAAGCCTGTTTAGTTCTTCATCTGTTGCCATGATAATGTCCTTTGCCATAATATCCTCCTATTAATAAATCTTAAGAAGAATATTTTATAGCATTATTGTAAGGGTGACATCTTTACTTTGCTAATAAGTGACATTGTCATATTGCTGGAACATATATTTTGACAAATTTTTAAAATTAATGTATCATAAATGGTAACGATTATGATACATCACTTAAAATATACAATAATAAATTAGACAGGTTGATTATGAAATTCATTCCATCGAGGGATTTAAGATTAAAGACGGCATCGGTTTTAAACGAGCTAAAAAAAGAGGGCGAAATTATTATAACCTCTAATGGTAAGCCTTCGTCTTTAATGCTGCCCGTCGATGAAACAAACTTAGAGCAGACACTTTTTTTTGTTAAGTCGATGAAGGCGAAAGCTGCCGTCAGGAATATGAGACTAACCTTTAAAAAGAATAAAATTTCTACTGAAGATATAGACAAGGAGATAAACGCCGCAAGGAAAGAAATATTATGATTTTGGTAATAGATACCAACGTATTTATTTCAGGATTTATTTCCGAGAGTTATCCGTGGCGCATACTCGACTACTTTCTGGATAAAAGATTTACGCTGGCTCTTGACGACAGGATATATTTAGAATATTCCGCAGTTTTAAGAAGGAAAAAGTTTGGCTTAAAAAAAACTGACGTCGATTATTTCTTGGATTTTACGGCGAGCGCCGCATTATTTATTACTCCCGGCAAATGTGATATTAAACTAATCGATGTCGCCGATTTAAAATTTATAGAAACTGCGAGAAGCGCAAACGCGGATGGGCTTATAACCGGAAATATGAAGCACTTCGAACCTGCAAAAAATATAATTCCGGTATTTTCTCCCAAAGAAGCGTGGGAGAGGTTATTTGTAAACAACTTTAATGAGCAGACGGAATAAAAAGAAATCTTAATATTTATTATTCATTGAACATTTTTTAATATCTACTGATTGTCTCTCCCAGTTATGACCGATCCGTGCCGAAAACATCAAAGACGTCATTAAAATCAGGGTCTTCGAGCTTAACCTTTGCCGATCCTTTCCTCGGCGAAAAAAACCTGAAACTGTGCGGAAGGCTTTTTTTGATTCTATTCCGGAGGCTCTATATTAATAATAGCGTTTATTTCTTTTATTTTTCCACCTTCCTTCTTATTCTGACTCAAGTATAGTATGGGAGTTCTGGATTTTAGAGTAAAAAAAGTTCCCACGACGCTGATGATTTTCTGTCCGCCCGTTATATCTATAGCGATTTCTTCATCCTTATAGTGGAACTTTTCCTCGATATTTTCTGCGATTTTCTCAAAAAGGTTAGTTAATTCATCAAATTTTTCAAAATCGGATATCTCTTCACATTTTATTT
>JAJZYP010000112.1 GCA_021798015.1 bacterium | reverse complement strand
GGGTACCCGGCATAAGGCATAAATAAAGGAGGAAAATATAACCTATGGTAACTTAGCTATTTTAAATTAACTTACTGGTGCATTTTTACTCCGCCGATGTGGTGCACTTTTAGATTGCCGTTGACATTTAGGAATGCTTTTACCGGCAAAAACTAATTTTACGCATCGGTTGATCCTTTTTTTATAGTAAACTTTCTCCTTAAACTAATTTTTAAGGAGAAAGGATGAAAAGAAAAAGGAGACTGACCATGCGAACGGTAAAAGAAATCATCAGATTATTTAATTCGGGCTTAAGCAACAGAAAAATAGCCTTATCCTGCAACATCTCCCCCACCACCGTAGCTTTCTACATAAACCGCTTTAAATCCTCCGGCGTAAATTACGACGCATTTATACCCTTAACCGACGAAGAGATTAAAACTTTGTTCCTGCCGGAAGCGCCGAAACCGTTAAGGCCGCTCCCCGATATGGAATATATCCATTCCGAGCTTAAAAGAAAAGGGGTAACCCTTTATCTTTTATGATATTTTCTTCCGCATGTCTGTTAACGCATGCCGTTAACGCGGAAGAAAATGAATACATAATTGATAATCCGGACGGCTACCGCTATTCTCAGTTTGCTTATCACTACGGAGAATGGAAAAAGACGTTAAATCCCGTTATGAGATTTAACCATAAAATGGGAGAAAAGGTATTCGTGGATTTTTCCGGATACAGACCGAAAATAAAAAATCCGCTTACCGGAGAAATAACCCAAGTAGAACTATTCGTCGGGGTCTTAGGCGCGAGCAACTATACCTTCGCGTATGCCGTCCGCAATCAGACGCTTGAAAACTGGATAGCCTGTCATATTAAAATGTTCGAGTTCTTCGGCGGATGTCCTTCCGCAATAGTTCCCGACAATCTTAAATCCGGAGTAACCAAGCCCAACTATTACGACCCCGAAATCAACCCGGCTTACTTAGATATGTCGTTGCATTACGATACGGTTATACTGCCGGCAAGGCCGTATAAACCTAAAGACAAACCGAAGGCAGAAAACGGCGTGTTAAACGCCCAAAGAAGTATTTTAGCTCCGCTAAGGAATAAAACATTTTTTAGCATAGAAGAGTTGAATATAGCTGTATCTTTGGAATTAAAAGATTACAACGGCAAGCCGATGCAAAAGACATTAAAATCGCGGACGGAAGTTTTTAAGGAAGAAAAGAGCTATTTAAAGCCCCTCCCGGAAAGATACGAACTTTCTTTCTGGAAGAGGGCAAAAGTAGGTATAGATTACCACGTGGATGTTGACGGCACCCACTACAGCGTCCCCTATCAATTAATTTACAGGGACGTGGATATATGCTATAACCACGAATTAATTAAAATATACCACAACTCCAAAATAATTGCCTCCCATAAAAGAAATTTCGTTAAATCTTATTTCGTTACCTCACCCGAACATATGCCGGCCTTCCACAAAGGCATTCTTATAACGCCTGAAAAGATAAGGGAAGAATCGTTAAAAATAGGACTCAATGCCGCCCTATTAATAGAAAAAATAATGGAGGACAGGAGAAGCCCCGAATCTTCTTTAAGAATGGCATTGGGTATAATAAGGCTTAATAAACGCTATCCTTCCGCAAGAGTTGAGGCCGCATGCAAAAAAGCCCTTAGTTTTAGCTTATACAGATACAGAAACGTAAAGAATATTTTAGATAAAAATCTCGAGAACGACTTTATAGAAAACAAATTAGAAAATAAAATAGCGCACGAAAATATCCGCGGCGCCGAATATTACAGGAGGAATTATGTTAAAGGAAAAACTTTTATCTTTAAAACTCTACGGAATGGCAAAATCGGTAGAAGAACAAAACACGGAACTTTATTCCGGACTGACCTTTGAAGACCGCCTTAATCTTCTTTTGGACAAAGAAATAGCCTTCAGGCAGGATAAACAGCTTAGAATGCTTCTTTTAAAAGCGAAATTAAAATACTCAAGCGCCTGTATCGAAGAAACCGACTTTAAAGCCCAGAGGGGACTCAGTAAATCTCAGCTTATAGAGTTTTCTTCCAATGACTGGATTAAGAAAAACAGGAATATTATAATAACCGGTCCCACCGGCGCAGGAAAGACCTATCTCGCCTGCGCCTTGGGCAACTCCGCCTGCAGGGGCGGCGTGTCTTCTTTGTATATAAGGCTGCCGAGATTACTTTCGGAGATGAAAGTATCGAGAGCCGACGGAAGTTATATTAAACTTCTTAATAAATTATCCAAAGTAAAACTCCTCATAATAGACGACTGGGGCATCGATTTATTGGACGAAATGCAAAGAAGGGATATTCTTGAAATCTTCGAGGACAGGCACCAGCTGCGCTCCACTATCATAACCGCCCAGGTGCCGGTGGATAAATGGCACGAGGTGATAGGCGAGCCTACCATCGCGGATGCCATATTGGACAGGATAGTGCATAACGCGTACCAGATAAAGCTAACCGGCGAATCTATGAGGAAGAATATGTCAGGGAAATTTTAAAAAGCTTTTTTTGCAGGAGGGGTACCCCTCCTGCAATCCATTAAAGATATTTTCATTGACTTAAAACTAACGTTATTATATAAAAAATATAAAGGGATTAACCCGTCCAGTAATTTCCGGAATGGGTGTCCAGTTAAAAACGGAAAAGCCGTCCAGTTAGAACGGAATACGCAAGTATGTTATTATATAAATTAGTTCAAAAAGAATCAGTTCAAAAAGACGATAAAATAAAAAAATAATTTTAGATATTTAGATATGTAATATGTCAAAACAAAAGAATAAAAGCAAAAAAACGAAAAAAAACGTTAGAAATAATTCCAAGAACAAGAAGATACTTAATAGCAGCAACAATCTGCGGAATAAAACCGAAAAAAGTAATTTAGTTAACGGCAATGCAGACAATAGCAATATAACAGGCAAAGCCGTTAATAATGCACTCAATAAAGCAGGTAATGATATTATTCCAATAGAAATCGAAAGCACCAATTTTAAATACGGCGAACCTGCTACCTTCTTCCTAAACGCTCGTATTAAACGTTTAAGAAAAGAAGCGGGACTTACTCAGGAAACCCTTGCATCTTTACTCGGCGTATCAAGACCTACGGTGACTCAGATGGAAATAGGAACAAGAAGACCTACTATTCCGGATTTGATAAAACTTGCCGGTATTTTTAATTTAACGTTAGACGAACTATTAGACGTTAGAGACGATAAAGGCCTCAAAGACCTTAGTAATCATAGAAACGCTAAAGGCGTTAAAAGGGGTATTAAATCTAAACCAGGCAATTCGGCCGATTCTCTCTTTGGCAATTTAGGCGGTTCTTTCGACATGCCCCCAAGCTTTATGCTTTTAAACGACGAAGATTCTAAGGAAAATACCTTAGAAAAAACTAAAGATAAGACTAAAGTTAAGAAAAAAACTTATAAGTTTAATAAAGAAAAGTTTAAAGAGCTAATAGTATATATTTTAAATAAAATTGCGTCTCACCCCGAATTTAACGAACAGACGCTTCATAAGATACTATTCCTCATAGACTTCGAGCATTATGAAACATATAATAAGCATTTTACCGGAGAGACTTATCTCAGGCGCAAAAACGGACCGTATCCCCGAGACTATAAACTTATTATCCCCGAGATGATTAAGTCCCAAGAGATTACCCGCATAGAAGACGAACACTTCGTATTTCCTTTTATTAAGTATTTGCCACTTAGAAAACCGGAACTTGAAAAATTTAACGGCATAGAGCTAAAAACTATAGAATCCGTTCTCTTTGAAATATCCGATTTAAGCTTTGACGAGATTAAGCTTAAATGCGACATGGAGCACGGCGCAATAAGAACAAAAATAGGGCAGGTAATAGAATACGACGTAAGAGCTTTAGATATCGATAATTTTAGTTTTTGATTAAAAATTTAAAATTTTTTGATTAAATTCAAAAAATAGACAGTTTATTTTAAGATCTCAAACCATAAATTAAAAATATGCTATAATTATTTTATGAAAAATTTAGCAGATAAAATTATAGAAAGAGATGCAAGCGGTGAAAGCAATTTTTCTGGTCAGGCAGTTTCAAACTATCTTACATTTACAGAGAAAAAAGCTCTTTCTGAATTAAAAGAAAAGATTAAAGAAAAATATCCGAATGCCGAAATAATACTTTACGGCTCTAAAGCGAGAGGGGATTACAACGAATATTCCGATATAGATTTAATGATTATTATTAAAGATAATCACCAAATAAACAAAAGTATATCTTTTGAAGAACTTGAAAAACTTTATTTCTTGCCGGTTGATAAAAAAGTTAAAAATGAAATATTAGACATATTAACGGATATTCAGGTAAAATATTGCGTTTCTATCGATTTTCAAGTGAAAAATAAAAGCTACGTCGAAACAAATCTTGCCGGAGTCGTTCCATTATATAGAAATATTAGAAAAGAAGGTATAGAGTTATGACTTTGCCCGAAAAAGATAAATTTCCATTAATAAAATACAGAGTAGACAGGGCTAATGAAGCTATAATAGAAGCTAAAGAGGCTTTAGAATTAAATCATTTAATTTTAGCGGTTAACAGGATTTATTACGCTTGTTTTTATTCAGTCGAAGCATTAATGTTGACGAGAGATTTTTCGACGAAGAATCACGGCGCATTAAAAGGCGAATTCAACAAAGCATTTATTCATAGCGGCGTCCTTGATAAAAAATATTACAAAATTCTGAGTAACGCTTTTGAAAACAGACAAACAGGCGATTATGGAGATTTTGTAAAATTTAATAAGGATGAAGTTTTAGCCTCCTTAGTGGAAGCGGAAGGTTTCATAACCGAAATTAATAAAACAGCTTTGAATTATATTGATAAAAAATAAATAAAGAATAATGAAATAATTAGCGGATTAATCTTGCCGCTATCAATTTTATAATTGCAAATTTTCATGTAATAATAAAATTAAAATTGGTTGGTAATATTAGTCAAATATTATTAATTATAATTATAAGATTAAAAATTATAAGAAATACAATTTCGCATACAGCCTATTTTTTATAATATAAATTATTTAATTAAATAAATAAGTTAGTTCAAAATACTTTACGGCTCATATCCGTAGTGTCCGGGGTTCGATTCCCTGCACCGCCACCACTAAATATATCAATATTTATCAATATTTATATTTCAAATCTAGTTTTACTGATACTTCCGATATAGACCTCGTATTT
>JAJZYP010000021.1 GCA_021798015.1 bacterium | reverse complement strand
GGTTTTATTTTTAACATCCCCGATAACATTCATTATTTCGGCAACATTTGCCTTTACTCTTCTTTTATCGATAATAGCAAGGTTTGAGCCTAAATGCTTTGCAAATGCCCTTGCTCTTTCCACCGCCCCCGCATCTGGAGAAACCACTACCATATCGGCAGGATCTAAATTTTTTTCGTTTATATATTTCATCAAAACAGGAACGGCATATAAATGGTCAACCGGAATATTAAAAAAACCTTGGATCTGCCCCGCATGCAAATCCATCGATAAAACCCTGTCAGCGCCTGCGGTAGTTATAATGTCCGCCACTAACTTAGCCGTAATCGGCACTCTCGAAGCTGTCTTTCTATCCTGTCTTGCATATCCGTAATAAGGAATAACGGCTGTCACCCTTTTTGCCGATGCCCTTTTCATAGCGTCAATCATTATTAAAAGCTCCATAAGATTTTTATCGACAGGATTAGATGTTGATTGGACTAAAAACACATCAGATCCACGAACATTTTCACTTATATTTATAAATGTTTCCCCGTCGCTAAAATTATAAACCTCGGCATCTCCAAGTGAAATACAAAGATAATCGGCCATTTTCTTTGCCAAATCTATATTTGAATTACCGGCGAACAGTTTTAATCTATCGAGCATATTTTTCCTTTTGGCTGGGGCGGGAGGATTCGAACCTCCGAATGCAGGAATCAAAATCCTGTGACTTGCCGCTTGTCGACGCCCCAATTTTAATTTAAATAAAAATTATGGTAAAGAGGGTTTGGGATTTTATTGTCAATCCTGGCTGCTATTTATAGCGGCTTCATATGCGCTAAGTACAACCGTTTCTATCATATCTCTTGTTTCATTATTTAATGGATGAGCTGTATCTTTAAATGTCCCATCCTTTCTTTTTTTGCTTGGCATTGCAACAAATAAACCTTCTTTGCCATTTATTATCTTAAGGTCCCTGACAACAAAACAGTTATCAAAGGTGATTGTAACATAGGCTTTTAATTTTTCTTCATCAACAGGAAACACATTAACTTCAGTAACTTGCATAGCAAATCCTCCAAATAAAATAAGTTGCGTAAATAATTTATAAAGTTGTTGCCAAAGAACTTAATGCTATCCTTTTATTAAAAGGAAATGATTCTAAGTGAGCGAGATAAATTACCGCCTTTTCTTTACTTTTAAATGCGCCAAAAATAGCGGAACCGCTCCCTGATAAAAGGGATGTTTCGGCACCGCACTGCATCATAGAATCTTTAACTTCTTTAAGTATCGGATGCTTTCTAAATATTACAGTCTCAAAATCGTTTTCGAACTTTATATTTTTTTTAAAATCTAAGTATTGAATATTATAATAATCTATATTATTTGTCAATAAAAAATCGTCAAAATCGTTATATGCCTCTTTTGTGTCTATTCCAAAATCCGGAATTATTAATACAATAAAATATTTTGGTAAAATAGTCTCGGGGATTTCATAAATATTTTCTCCAAATCCCGTTACAATCGCATCTCTTTTAGTTAAAAAAAATGGAACATCCGAGCCTATTTCAAACGCTATTTTTTGTAATTCCCGCATGTTAAAGGGACTCCTGAATATCTCATTTAACTTTAATAGCATCCCGGCGGCATCGCTTGACCCGCCGCCTAACCCCGCTTTAAGCGGAATATTTTTTTCTATTAGAACATTAACACCTTTATCTTTAATATTTAATTTTTCAAAATAAATTTTAGCCGCTTTTATAACTATATTGTCCTCATTTGCAAGACATTCCAATTCTGATTTTAAAATATCTTTCTTTAGGATTTCACCTGAAATAACGGAAATTTTATAGCCGCCGTTTGTAAGTTTAAAGAAAATTTTATCGAAAATTCCGATTTTGCGCATTAAAGATTGAATTTTATGAAGATTATTCTGTCTTTTTTCGCCAATCTTTAAGGAAAAATTAACTTTAGCGGGGGCATAATAATAAAAATTCATTAAATCAGGAGGGGATTGACTTTTCATAATCCTTAAAACAATAACTTAGATGCTCCATAACGAATTTATGGAATTATGCGCAAAATTTATAAATATTTGCGGAAAAATTCCCATTAATAACGTAAAAAATAAGCAAATAAAAATTGCAATCATTAATCCTTCGTTTATTTTACCGTTAACAACACCAAAATCATTGTTTAGTTTATTGAGGTTGGCTCCGCCGGACCCGCGGTCGCGCTGAACTCCGTTTGATGATGATATAATTAATTCTTCTTTGTCCGGCATGTACATTTGTACGATTATTTTTATATAGTAAAATGCGGCAAAAGCGCTGTTAATTAAGGCTATTAATACAAGTAGGTCGTATCTTGATTTAATAGCCGCCGAAAACACATAAAATTTTCCCATAAAGCCAGAAGTTACAGGAATTCCGGCCAAAGATAGGAGGAAGAATGCCATAGCAGCGGCAACAAACGGATATTTATATCCGATACCCGAATATTTTTTGATATCTAAAGACATTAAATCAAAATTTTCGAATGCTACAACAATTGCAAATGCCCCTGCCGTCATAAAAATATAAGCAAATAAGTAAAAAAGCGTTCCCGAATATCCATAGTATCCGCCCCCTATAATCCCAATAAGTATATAACCTGCTTGAGCTATAGACGAATATGCAAGCAGTCTTTTAATATTTGAGGACATAATAGCTGCAATATTTCCAAAGGTCATAGAGAGTATAGCAAGCAACCATAATATATTATTAAAATCCATTATATTAAAATTGTAAATAAGGGAATATATCCGTAAAAAAATTGCAAAAGCGGCTATTTTAATCCCAGTTGCCATAAAATTAGTGATAGGCGTGGGCGCGCCGTCATAAGCGTCCGGGGTCCATGCATGAAATGGAAACAGAGACATTTTAAACGCAAGCCCCACTAAAAATAAAATTAACCCTATAGCAAGATAAATCTTTATAGTGCCGAAATTTATTAACCCTTTATTTGCAACACTGGTTATAAAGTAATGAATATTATATAAATTTAGATGCCCTGTGGCAGCATAAATAAATACGGATCCAAAGATTAAAAACGCCGATGCAAAAGTTCCCAGCACAAAATATTTCAATGCGGCTTCGGTGCTTCTTGTGTTTCCCTTTAAATAGCCTGTAAGAATATATGCTGTAATCGACATAAACTCAATAGATAAAAATACCATAATAAGATTATTCGATGAGACCAAAAGCATCATCGATGACACCCCAAATAGAATAAGACTATAATATTCCGGAAGCGGCACTTCAAAATTATTTATATAATTGTTTGACATTAAGATAGTTAAAAAACCGGCAAAAAGAATACCGATAAATAAAAAAACAGAGAATTCGTTGAAAACAATAGAGCCGTAAAAACCATCTATCGTTCTTCCTGACAGCATTAGAATATAAAGCATAGAAAAACCAATGCTTATAAGGGAAAGATAATATGGATTATTACTCTTTGAAAGTCTTTCAAAAAAGGTCAGAAAAAGAACTATAAATGCAAAAACTATAATGACCGCTTCAGGCATTATACTTAACATACCCTTTTCCAAAAAATTCATATTATATATATGCGATATATTAAGCATTGGATAACCCCGTCTTTAATTTAATTAAATTATGAATGTATCCGTGATGACCTATTATACTAAGAAAATGTAATACCGTCGGATCAATCCTTTCTAAAAACGGGGCAGGATAAAATCCAATAAAAAACATTAATAATATTAACGGTAAAACCGTAATAATTTCTCTTAAATTCATATCATAAAAACTTTCCATTTGGGGGTTTGTAATATCTTGAAACATAACTCGCTGAAACATCCAGAGTAAATAAACCGCCGCAAAAATTATTCCGCTTGTGGCAATTATCGTTAAAACCATATAATGTTTAAAAGATCCGATTAAGATTAAAAATTCCCCTATAAATCCGTTTAAACCAGGAAGTCCTATGGATGCCAGAACAGAAATCATAAAAAGAGTGGTAAGTATCGGCGCCTTTTTTGCAATACCCCCAAAATCCGCAATTTGCCTCGTATGCGCCCTCTCATAAAGCATTCCCACAAAAAGAAATAGCGCTCCGGTAGTAATTCCATGGTTTAAAAGTTGAAGAATCGAACCATCCACGCTAATTGCAGACATTGCAAATAAACCTAACATTATAAAACCCATATGCGAAACACTGGAAAATGCAACCAATCTCTTTAAATCCTTTTGGACCATGGAAACTAAAGCTCCGTAAAGAACCCCTATAACTCCGATAATAATAATTATGGGAGCAAGTATAAGGGTTGCCTCTGGTAAAAGAGGCATTGCAAACCTGAAAAATCCGTAAACCCCAAATTTTAAAAGAACGCCCGCAAGTATAACGCTGCCTGCGGTAGGGGCTTCGGTATGAGCATCAGGAAGCCATGTATGAAACGGGAAAACCGGGATTTTAATCGCAAAACCCAAAAATAAGGCGATAAATAACAATATTTGAAGATTAAGCGGTATATGAGTATTATATAATCTGAGGATATTAAATGTAAAATATCCAGTCTGATCATAATGAAGTATGAATATATAAATTAATCCAAACAGCATTATGAGCGAGCCGGACAGTGTATATAAAACAAACTTAACAGCGGAATATACTCTCCTGCCTGTACCCCACATTCCAATAATAAAATACATAGGTATCAGCATAAACTCCCAGAATAGATAAAATAAAAGAACATCCAAAGATGCAAATGTTCCAATCATAAATGTTTCAAGGATTAGCATTAAGATAAAAAATTCCTTTACATGGTCCTTTATGTATCTGTAGCTCGAAATGAGGGAAACAAATGTTAAAAGGGTTGTTAATAGAATTAAAAACAGGCTTACGCCGTCTATTCCTAAAAAATATGACGCCCCAAATGTAGTTATCCAGTTGAATTTTTCGACAAATTGAAACTTATATGTGTCCGGTTTGAAATAAATAAAAAGATAAACCGAAAAAATAAACTCTATAAGGGATAAAATCGTGGCAAGATTTCTTAATAATCCTTCATTTTTTTTATTAATAAAAAGCAATAAAATAACCGAAGCTAACGGGAAAAAAATCAATATAGACAAAAGATATTTTATAAAAAAATCCATGTTCATCAACCTTCGTTAAACCGGCATTAAATTAATATATACTTAAATTTATAGTAAATTTATCTGATAAAAAAATAAAAAAGCAATGCCACGACTCCGATAGTCAGAGTTAAAATATAACTCATTAACATCCCGTTTTGAATTTTTTTTGTTTTAATTGAAAAAAACGCAAAGCTTGAGGCAACACCGTTAACTGCCCCATCGATAATTGAAACATCTATAATCTTCCATAAAAAATTGGAAAAACTCAGAACAGGCTTCACAATTATGAAATTATATATTTCATCGATATAAACCTTGTTGTATGATAATGTATATATAGGCTTAAAAACATTTTTAATTGTTTCCGGATTAATAGCCTTTTTGATATATAAAAGGTAGGCTGTAAATATCCCAAGAAGCCCTGCTAAAACAGATATTAGGCTCAAAATATACCATGGAGTATTGTTTATAAAAGGGGCAAAATTATATGCATTTTTGAAGTCAACATGCAAAAAACTATAAAATACAGAGGTATTAAATGGAGGGATACCGAGAAATCCTATTATTAAGGCAAGCGAAGCCAATATTATCATAGGAACAGTCATAATTTTCGGAGACTCGTGAACATGTAGTTTTGGATCAACATTAGATTCTCCAAAAAAAGCGATAAATATTACCCTAAAAATATAAAAAGCGGTCATTAAAGCGGTTATTTCGCCAATTACCCATGAAAAATAAAAACCCTTATTGTAGACATCTGCCAATATTGCGTCTTTACTAAAAAATCCGGAAAAAGGAGGTATCCCGGAAAGGGCAAGGCCGCCGACTATAAATGTAATAGCGGTAGTTTTCATCTTTGAATATAACCCACCCATCTTTCTTAAATCTAATTCACCGGCAAGTCCATGCATTACACTGCCGGCGGTTAAAAAGAGTAATCCCTTAAAAACCGCGTGTGAGATAAGATGAAACATCCCCGCAGTATAAGAACCGATACCCACGGCCATAAACATATATCCCAATTGGCTTATGGTCGAATATGCGATAATTCTCTTAATATCGAACTGCGTTAACGCTATAAATGCGGCAAAAAAGGCGGTAAATGTCCCAATAGTTAAAACAACTTCCGATGCAAATTGCGAATATGAAAAGATTACATGAAATCTTGCGATCATATAAACGCCTGCGGTAACCATAGTAGCCGCATGAATTAGAGCGCTGACAGGCGTGGGACCTTCCATAGCATCGGGCAGCCACACATGTAGCGGAAATTGCGCCGATTTTCCGACGGCTCCCGCAAATAGTAACAAAGCGATAATCGTAACGGTAATAGTCGGAATAGACGGAATCATTTTGAATATAGTTTCATAATTAAGGGTTCCAGTGGTGATAAATAAAAGAAAAACACCGATTGCAAACCCAAAATCTCCTACTCTATTAACTATAAAGGCTTTTTTTCCAGCATCGGAAGCCGATTTTTTCTCATACCAAAAACCGATTAAAATATATGAGCAAAACCCCACAGCCTCCCAAAATACATATAAAAGTAAAAGGTTATTTGCAATTACAAGCATTATCATGGAAAAAACAAAAAGATTTAAAAATGAAAAATACCTTGCAAAACCTTTATCATCCTGCATATATCCAATAGAGTATATGTGAACGAGGGCGCTTACCCCCGTAACCATAACAAGCATTATGACGGAAAGCCTGTCTATATCAGCGGATACCCCTACCTTAAAAGTTGCCGCATAAATCCATGGATAAAGCGTGGTCGTAAATCCATGCGTATATGAAACGATAAAAAATAAAATAGAAGAAAGGATAAAGGATATCACTACAAAAGCACTGGCTATATAGCCGGAATACCCCTTGAAATATTTTCCGAATAATCCCCAAAGAAACCAACCCGCAAAGGGAAATAAAGGTATTAGCCATGTAATTATAAATTTTGCATCCATCAAAAATGCCCTTTTATATTTAATTTATAGTTTTAGCTCATTTGCTTTATCTATATCGACCGTCCCTTTTTCTCTATAAAAAGCGACAGCAATGCCGAGAGCTATTGCGGCTTCGGCAGCAGCCACGACCATCACAAAAATAACGAAAATGTCCCCGTCTATGAGGTTAAGATAGCCTGAAACAGCTACTAATCCCAAATTAGCAGCATTAAACATTAACTCTAAACTCATAAATATAATTATTAAATTTTTGCGTATTAAGACGCCAAACGCCCCAATGCAAAAAATCACACCCGCAACTATTAAATAAGCATTTATCGACATTTTTATTATAGATTTAAAGTTATTTAATTAATTAATATTTAATATTTCTTTTTGGCAAATAAATAGGCGCCGATTATGGCAACCAACAAAAGAATAGATGCAACCTCGAATGGAAATATATACTTTGTAAATAAAAATTCTCCAATAATCTGCGTATTGCCAATTTTATTAATTAAAGCATGTGTGTAGATTCCTGTTGGTTTTTTTAGAGAACCGTTAATAATATAAAGGGCTATTTCCGCAAACAAAATTATAAAAATTATTACGGCTATAAATAACTGATGCAAATCTGTTTTGATTTTTTTGATTTTTGAAAGATTGAGCAGCATTATGACCAATACGACCAATACCATAATAGCCCCTGCATAAACAAGGACTTGCATAGCCGCAAGAAATTGCATATCTAACAGGACATAAAAACCCGCAATAGCAAAAAAACAAAGTACTAAATATAATGCAGAGGTTAAAGGATTTTTCATCGTTATAACCATTAAAGCCGAAAAAACAGCTATAATCGAAAAAACATAAAAAAGAGCTTCCAAGATATTATCCTTTTAAAATAAATTATTAATATTCTACCAAGATTTTGTTAACTTTTCTATTCCGTAAATTCCTTCATCCCGTGTATAAAAAGCCACTTCATAATTACTTCCCATGCTTATTGCTTCTTCAGGGCAAATCTCTTCGCAATAACCGCAACAGATACATCTTAATAAATCGACATCAAAAGAGGACGGATGCCTTCTTCCGTCATTATATGTGCCGTATTTAAGTTTATCTAAACTATGATTATGTTTTTGCCTCTCCGTAAGCTCGTGATTATCCCCATAATCGACATAACCAGATTTTATTTTAATAGCCTCTGATGGACAGACGGTCTGGCATAAAAAACATGCAACGCACCTTAACGATCCGTCATTATTTACATTAAGCTTAGGAAAGGCTCTGAATCTTTCAGCTATTTCCCGTTTTTCTCTCGGGTATTGAAAGGTTACAGGTTTGCGAAAAAAGGTCTTAATCGTGGTCTTTAGCCCAATCAATAAATTTTTAGAAATTTCTATAATAGAATTTTCCTGTTTTTTGGTATTCATATTATTTTATTTATTTAAACATTTATTTATTTATTAAAATCATTATAAAACCGGTAACTATAATGTTAGCTAATGCTAACGGCAACAAGAACTTCCATCCGAAATCCATAAGTTCGTCATATCTTAACCTTGGATATGTCCATCTTAACCATAAATAAATAAGCACGACAAAGAAAACTTTTATTAAGAACCATAAAACCGAAGGAAGAAACGGACCCTGCCAGCCTCCCAAAAACAAAGTAACTATTACTGCGCTATTAACCACTATTTGGGCATATTCGCCTATAAAATAAAACGCAAACTCCATACTTGAATATTCCGTATGAAAACCTGCGACGAGTTCTCCCTCCGCTTCCCCTAAATCAAAAGGAACCCTGTTCATCTCAGCCGTAGAGGCAATCAAATAAATTATAAAACCAACAGGCTGATAAACTATAAACCAAATATGCGACTGCTCGGAAACTATATTTGCCAAACTTAAATCCCCCGCAATCATTATTATTCCAATAATAGAAAGAACAAGGGGAATTTCATAGCTAATCATTTGAGCCGCAGTCCTGATCCCTCCAAGTAGTGAATATTTGCTGTTGGAAGCCCACCCGCCCAGAACCACTCCGTAAATCCCAAGCGACGAAAGCGCTAAAATAAAAAGTATTCCAATGTTTACATCTGTAATCTGAAGCGGAACGATATGCCCAAGAACATTGATCGGAGCGCCGAACGGTATAACCGCAAATGTCGCAAGCGCCGGAATAACCACTATTATCGGCGCTAAGAGAAACAAAAATTTATCGGCATCCGCGGGTATAACGTCTTCCTTAAAAAAGAGTTTTATTCCATCCGCTATCGGCTGCAATAACCCATGAAATCCCGCTTCCATAGGTCCCATTCTGTTTTGGATTTTCGCCGCTATTTTACGTTCTAAAAGTGTTAGATAAGCCGCCGCCAATAGTAAAACGGCAAAAACTATTAATATTTTTATAACTTCCGCTATAAGCCAAAATAACATAATATTTACTAACTAATTAGATTAAGTTTAGAATTTAGTATTTACAAATTTCAATAAAAGAGTTTAGTTTTATCATTGTAATAAAATTTACTTTTAGTTTTAATTTTATTGTAATACGTTACATTCCCTGTCTTTAACAATTTAAT
The DNA here is from genome assembly GCA_021798015.1 of bacterium. Lineage (GTDB taxonomy): Bacteria > SZUA-79 > SZUA-79 > Acidulodesulfobacterales > Acidulodesulfobacteraceae > Acidulodesulfobacterium. Next base: position 17,118 of record JAJZYP010000021.1, on the reverse strand, counting down.
AAACTCTGATAATTCATCCTTTATATAATTAAACGAATAACCCAGTTTGGTTGATATCAAAGTTAAAATATCTAAAATATCGCTTCTATAAACGCCCAGATTAAACTCGTTATTCAAGCATATTTTTTTACCCTCAAAATTTTCATAAAAAACATCTTTCGATTCAAGAAAATCGTATATTGGCATAACAATGTCCGCCATGGCGGATAATATGCTGACTTTAGAAGAAAAAACGGCTAAAAACTCTAAATCCGTTATATATTTTGTTAATTCTTTAGTTATGTAATTATTTACAGGATCGCCTATATATATAAGATTTTTTATTTTTCCCGCATTAAACCCTGAATATATAGAATTAAAACCCGAAAAACCGGTTTCAAAAGCGGCAGGTGCGGAAGGGTTCACCTGAGCGCTATTGAGTCCTCTATAGTTAAAGGGCTTTATAAGGGGATAAACATATACAATTTTCTGTTCGTCCCTTAAAAATTCAACCATTTCTTTAATGATAAGAAAATCATTATCTATATTATAAGCCGCCATCGGAAGGTCGCCGATTATAATGGAAATTGAATTTGCTTTAATAATATTTTTGGCCACCTTGCTTAGCTGATTTTCAATTCCATCATCTTTTTTAAAACCGTAATCATAAAGATTTAATCTTAAACTATTCAGGAAATCATGGATTTCCGCTAAATCGATATCTTCTCTGATATACGCAATATCTTCAAACCTTGTAAAGTTTCTTGTCAAGCCAGAGTTTGCCTGTTTTCTAACATTTACAAACAAAAGTTTTCCGCTATGTTCCCTGTGTGTTTTCATAATATTATATGAAACATATGGAATCTCATCTTCTATGGAGCCGATGTATAATATAACATCGGAATTTTGCGCTGCTTTAATCTCAAAGTTTTCCTCATTCTTAAAAACTGTTTTAAATTTATTGAGATTCTCTCTATAAAACTCGGGTTCGGCTATATCAAAATAGGCTGGCTTCAAAACATTTTTCACAAAATTAGAAATTACAAATCCATCGTTTGTGGAGATATATGGAGACACTAAAACGGCGGTATTTTGCATACCGTTTTTTTCCGAAATATTTTTGATTCTTAAGACAAACTCATTTATAGCATCCTCAATGTCGGTTTCTTTAGGCATCGACTTTTTTTTAATAAGGGGAGTTTGAATATAATAGTCGTCGTTTTTCCCTATACCCTCGTAAAAAAATCCATATTTGCACAAATATCCGCCAAATAAAGAGGCGGTTCTAACCAAAGATTCTTCTTTATCATACCGATAATATTCAATCCTGCATGCAGCGGAACATTTATCGCAAACAGATGAAAAAGGAGATAACTGCCAGTATCTTTCTTTAAATTTAGAAGGTTTTGAGAGTAAAGCGCCGACAGGGCAAACCTCGACGCAATTTCCGCAATAATAACAATCTAAGTAATCTATATCGGGTTTAATTTCCATAAATGAACAGTCTTCCGACGGATTAGCGCCTAACTGCAACTTATCGTCAAGTTTTAAACCGATATAACCGTTATATCCCTTATTTTTCATTTGATAAAACGGATTTCCGTACATGTCGGTACATACCCTAATACACCTAGAACATAGAATGCACCTTGTCGCCGTATACTCGATAAGATCACTTTTAAAGATAGTTGTTCTATCCGGAAAACCTTTTTCATTTTTCTGGGTTGTAATACCAAATTCAAAAGAAAGATCCTGCAAACTGCATTCACCGGATTTATCGCAAACGGGACAATCAAGAGGGTGATCTAATAGAAGATGCGACATTACCTCTTTTCTTACCTTCCATAATTTTTCGGTGTCGGTTAATATTTCATACCCCTCCTTTACTTTTGCAACACAAGACGGAAGAGGATTTTTAACCCCTTTAACCTCAACCACACAGATTCTGCAAGAACCGATTGGTCTAAGCCTTTTTAAATAACAAAGTGTCGGAATCTTAATCCCTACCTGGGAAGCGGCTTCAAGAACTGTTAATCCTGATTTTGTCATTATCTTTTTATTGTTAATAGTTATTTCGATATCCACTTTTCCTAATCCTCAAACTTTACAAGCATCAAAAAATAACATCTCATGCATCTCGTGGCTTCATAAACAACATCATCGCTTGTTAAACCTTTATCGACTTCCATAAAATTACTTATGCGTGCTTCAACCGGTTCTTCCATCTGTTTGGCCGCTAAATTTCCTTTTGGAAAATCGGCATAATCTATTATCTCTTTTTTGTCATAAACGCCAATCTTTTCAAATAGATATTCAAAAAGGCAATCGTCGGTTGCATTAAATAAACCCGTTCTTATATATTGATCTATTCTTCTTGCGGCATTTTTACCGTCACGATTTGAATCAACTATACTCAAGGGACCTGTGAATGCATCGCCGCCGACAAATACTCCCTGCATGTCTGTCATATGGGTAAATTCATCTGCTACTATTGTTTTACCCCTATTTGTTTTAATATGCGGGGTATCTTTTAAAAAATCAAAATCTGGAACCTGTCCAACTGCCATAATAAACGAATCGCATTCTATATTAAAATCGGAACCTTCAATTTCAATAGGGCTTCTTCTGCCGCTTTTATCGGGTTCTCCAAGCTTCATTTTTCTGCATCTTACCCCTTTAACAACTCCATCTTCTTGAATAATGCTCACTGGATTGGTCAAAAATTCAAATTTAACGCCTTCTTTAATGGCGGTATCGATTTCATAAGGTGCCGCCGGCATTTGCTCCCTTGCTCTCCTATACACAACTATAACTTCTTTAAACCCTAACCTAATCGCTGTTCTGCAACAATCTATGGCAACATTGCCGCCGCCTTCTATTATAACTTTATCACCGATATCTATTTTATTTCCGAGTGCAACATCGCGTAAGAACTTAACCCCCTCATAAAAACCTTTAAGATTGTCATCCTCCCCCGGTAAACCTATATTTTGCCCCTTATGAGCGCCAACCGCAACGAAGACAGCCTTAAAACCTTGCTCAAAAAGATCTTGTATTTTAAAATCCACCCCAAGTTTTTGGTTTAATTTATATTCAATTCCCGTAGAAAGAATATAACCAATTTCTTTATCTAAAAATTCTTGCGGCAACCTGAACTTTGGAATGCCAACGCTCATCATTCCGCCCAAAACAGGTAACGCTTCAAATATTACGGGCTTATAACCCATTAAACGCAAATAATAAGCGCAACTTAAACCGGCGGGACCAGAGCCTACTATTGCTACCTTAATTCCATTATCTTTGATTGCAAACTTTGGCTGAATATTGGAATAAAATTCATTATCGGCAGCAAATCTTCTAATTAAACATATCTCAATAGGCTCATCGACATTAGCTCTGCGGCAATTATCCTGGCATGGATGAAAGCATGTTCTTCCCAAAATCCCAGCTAACGGAGTACTTCTTCTAGCAGATTCAAGAGCGTCCTCAAATCTGCCGTCCCTTACTCTTTCAATCCAGTTCGGGATATCAAGTTTGGACGGGCAACCGTTAATACATGGCGCAGTTACATGAACTATATAATTTCCTTTCGGTATAATTTCTTTATTTATTATTGCATTTTTAAAATCTTCTCTAAAATTATCGATTAGCTCGGTAACGGCAAGTGGTCCCATATTTCCAACGGTACACTTAGAAGACGATAAAATCCAATCGCACTGATTTCTTAATCTATCCAAATCTTCTAAAATAGCGCGACCGTTGCACATATGTTCAAGAATATCGGAAGCAACCGAAGTTCCAATCATGCATGGGGTGCAAACGCCGCAGGAAAGCTTTTGGAGCTCTTCCATGTAACACCTTGCCAAATCGACTTTATTGTCCTTATCGTCAAGCAAAACCGCGCCATTCCAATTAAGTACGGAAGAAATGTTAGTATGACCCGATCTTTTAAAGTATGAAATATCTAATTTTGAACCAATTTTATCTATAATCTTCATATAACCAGATTTACGGTATAACTTAAATTTATCTTATCTGTCCACTTCTCCCAATAATATGTCCACACTACCCATAATGGCAATTAAATCGGCAAGCAAATGCCCCTTAGTCATTTTACATAAAGCGCTAATATTACAAAACGATGGCGGTCTTACCCGCATGCGATAAGGAAAAGCCGAACCGTCGGATACTAAATAAAAGCCCAATTCTCCTCTTGGATTTTCTATAGCTTGATATGCCTCGCCCTTAGGCGGTTTTATCCCGTCCATACCATATTTAAAAAGCGATATCATGCCTTCCATTGTGGTTAACGCCCGTTTTTTGGGAGGAATAACATATTGCGGGTATTCATCATAGCTTAAATATTCGCCCTCCGGAATATTTTCTATCGCCTGACCTATTATTTTAATACTTTGCCTCATCTCTTTCATTCTCACCAAATATCTGTCGTAAACATCTCCCGTATCTCCAACCGGAATATCAAATTCAAAGTCTTCATAGCTTGAATAAGGGTTCGCCTTCCTGACATCATATTTTAATCCGCTACCCCTAAGAGATGGTCCTGTTAATGCAAAATCAATCGCATCTTCGGCAGATATTACACCTAAATTTTTGGTTCTTTCTAACCAGATTTTATTTTTTGTGAGCAATGCCTCATATTCATCGACTTTGTCAGGAAAAATTTTAATAAAACTCCTTGCTTTATCAACAAAATCTTTGTGAATATCCATTGCAAGGCCTCCAACGCGATAAAACGAAGGTGTCATCCTAGCACCCGTAACAGATTCTATAATATCCAATATTAACTCTCTTTCACGAAAACAGTATAAAAACTCGGTTAATGCGCCGATATCGACTGCATGCGTTCCTAACCATACAAGATGTGAACTGATTCTTGTAAACTCCGCAAGAATAACTCTAATATACTCTGCTCTTTTAGGGGCTTTAACACCGCAAAGCTTTTCAACGGCAAGTATATAACCCAAATTATTCGAGGCGGCGGACACGTAGTCCATCCTGTCTGTAATGGTCTCGGCCTGATGATAGGTTTTAAACTCGGCATATTTTTCCATGCTTGTATGCAAATAACCTATTATAGGCTCTGCATAAACAACCGTTTCCCCGTCTAATTGAACTAAAACCCTTAAGACCCCATGGGTGGCGGGATGCGAGGGACCCACATTCAATGGAAACTTATCTACTTCTATTAAAAAATCCTTGTATTCAAACATTGTTAAATTTGTTATTAATAATTTGACAATTTATGGCTTTTGAGTTATTTCATCCAATTCAATATACCCGGGGGTATCAAAATTCATCTTTTCGACCGGCGGTCTTTGTCTTAACGGGTAATCTTTAAGGAGGGGATGTCCTTCCCAGTCGTCCGGATTTAATATTCTTTTTAAATCGGGATGCCCCTTAAACTTTAATCCAAACATATCGTAAACTTCTCTTTCAAACCAATTTGCCGAATTGTAAAGCGGGGTTAAACTAGGGTAATTAGGCTCGTCTATTTTGCTTTTAGTCTTCGCAAATACCCTAAAATTATTCTTTGTGGAATAAAAATTATAAATTATTTCTATCCTTTCGGACTTCTTAGGATAATCAACCGCAAATAAATCGGATAGCATATTTAATTGTAATCTGGAATCGTCTTTTAAGAATCTTGCAAAATCAATAATATTTTCTTTACTCGTAAATATACGTATATCGCCATAAGAGGTATCAACCGAAGAAACCAATTTTGGCATAGATTCTTTTATAACGCTAAGCGCAAATAAGACATCCATCTCTTTAAGGCTCATATCCTAATATAATTATTGTTATTATTATTAACTTGCAATGTTATTTAATCTAAAATTTAAAAACATTTGGATTTACTTTAAAACCTTAAGCGGTTCCTCGTTTTTTATTGTTCCCTTTTCTATCTTTTCTTGAAGTTTTACAATACCGTAAATAAGGGCTTCCGGTCTGGGAGGACAACCTGGAATATAAACATCGACGGGAATAATTCTGTCAACACCCTGAACCACGCTATAAACATTAAAAAGCCCGCCGGAGCAAGCGCAATCCCCCATTGCAATAACCCATTTCGGGTTTGGCATCTGATCGTAAATTCTTTTAACCATAGGCGCCATTTTGTACGCAACCCTTCCCGATACGATAATCAAATCGGATTGCCGAGGACTCGACCTAAAAATTAAACCCAATCTATCAAAATCATAACGGGAAGAGGCAACTGTCATCATTTCGATAGCGCAACAGGCTAAACCGAACGTTGCAGGCCAAATCGACCATTTTCTACCCCATGAAACAAGTTTATCTAAAGATGTCGTTATAATATTATCGCCAAGATGCTCTTCTAATCCCATTTAAGCGCCCCCTTTTTCCACACATACAAAAGGCCTATAACTAATATGACAATAAACATAAACATTTCTATAAACCCAAAAAGCCTCAATTTTGAAAAGACAACAGCCCATGGAAATAAAAAGAGCGCTTCGATATCAAAAAGGAGAAAAAAAATAGCAACAAGATAAAATTTAACATCAAATCTTAATTGCGCATTACCTGTCGGCTCAATTCCGCACTCATAAGGTCTTAATTTTCCTACTTCGTATGTTTTTTTTCCAAGAAAATTTGAGGCTATAATTGTAAAAACGGCAAACAATATGGCTATTGCAAGCATTATAAGGATAGGCAAAAAAGAAATCAAACTACTTCCATTCATATTATCCATAATATTAAAGTAAATTAATTATAAATATGTGGATTGAAAAACTCACAATATCCCTTACTTTTGGATATAACTTTTTGAATGTATCATATAATATATTTAAAATCAACAAAAAAAACAACTTAAACTTTATGTTGTTTTAAGTAGTACAATATCGTTCTAACACCAACCCCGGTTGCGCCCTTTGGATTATAGGTAAAACCGGTTTTTGTAAAGGCTGGACCTGCTATATCTATATGGCACCATTTGACTTTCTCCGAAACAAATTCCTCCAGAAACATCCCCGCCGTTATAGCGCCGCCATATTTATTTCCGACATTTTTGATATCGGCGACAGGACTTGAAAGTTTTTCCTTCATATTGTCATCGAACGGCAATTCCCACATTCTTTCGCCGGAAATCTCGCTTGTTTTGATAATGCTATTTATGAAACCTTTATCGTTTCCCATAACCCCGGAGGTATATTCACCTAAGGCGACAACACAGGCTCCAGTAAGGGTGGCCATATCTATTATCTCTTTAACCCCCTGATTTTCCGCAAAGGCCAACGCGTCCGCCAGCGTTAAACGACCCTCCGCATCGGTATTCTCTATTTCAATCGTCTTTCCGTTAAGCGCTTTAACTATGTCATCCGGCCTCTGGGCGCCCCCGTCCGGCATATTTTCACAAGCGGCTATAATGCCATGAACCTCCACATTTAAGTCTAAATCGGAAATATATTTCATTATCCCTAAGACAGCGCAAGCCCCCGACTTATCCGACTTCATAGTTGTCATAAAATCGGCAGGCTTTAATGAAAGCCCGCCGCTATCGAAGGTAATACCCTTCCCTACGAGCGCAACCTTTTTTATATCTTCTTTTTTAGTTATATTTTTCGGTTTATAAATTAAATGGATAAACCGTGGAGGATTTTTTGAACCCTGAGCAACGCCGTAAAAGGAAAGCATGCCTTTTTTAACTATTTCTTCCTCGTCAAATATTTCACATTTTATTCCTTCTTTTATAGAAATCCCCTTTGCAATATTTGCGAGATATTCAGGCGTGGCAACATTTCCCGGCTCGTTAACTATATCCCTCGCAAAATTTGTGGCTTGCGAGGTTATTTTTCCAAAATCAAAACCATCTTTAACCTTTTCCTCTTTATTTTTATCAATTTTAATTGCATCGAAATAAACCCGAACAAGCTTAAAATCATCATTTTTTTTGTTATTTTTTTCGTCATCTTTTGTTTTATATTTTTTAAATTCATATAAACCTAATAATGCTCCTTCGACAATGGATGATGACATATAAAATAATCCGTTTTCTAAATGATATTCTTCAGGTAATTTAGGAATTATAAATATTACCTCTTTAATTTTATTTGTTTTAGCAATTTTTAAAGAGTTTGAAATAAAATATCTAATAGAATCATAATTAAACTTATCCTTTCTATCTAATCCATGCACTAATGAAAGAATAGGGGATTCAATCATTATGTTCTTGCCTTTCTTTGCCTTAAAATTAAGCAATTTTAATCTTTTATATATAAAATCAAATTTTTTGAGGTCTTTATTTTTTAAAAAAACACCTTCATCTCCTTCAAAAACACCAAAGACAAAAAGCCGCTCAAATTGTCCCGCTTCTTTTTCTTTTTTTATTAAAATTTTTTCGATAGAATCGATAGTTTTAAATTCCAAATTAATACCCTCCCCAATATTATTTTTCTATTTTTTAATACTTAAACCTTTTTACTATCTCAATAAGCTTTTCCAGTTCCCCATAAACGGAACCTGCTTCTTTAGCAGTATTAGACGACTGCTCCGAATTTGATGCAGATAGATTGGATACCATTTCGATATTTTGAGAAATCTCGTTTGTAGCCGCAGTTTGTTCTTCCGATGCAGCGGCTATGGAATTGACCTGGTCGGCCAAACTTACTATGTTTCTTTCTATACTATTAAGGGATTCTCCAGCCTTTGAGGCATATTCCACCGATAAGTCAACCTCTTTCATTGTTGAATCCATCGAAGATTTTGTATTTTGCGTGCCTTGCTGTATCGTTTGAACCTTGGAAACTATCTCTTTCGTTGCTTTAACCGTTCTTTCGGCAAGTTTCCTGACCTCATCCGCCACCACAGCAAATCCTCTACCAGACTCACCGGCGCGCGCGGCTTCTATTGCGGCATTAAGCGCGAGCAAGTTTGTCTGATCGGCTATATCATTAATAACGGAGATTATTTCTCCAATCTCGTAAGAACCCTTTTCGAGCCCGTTTATGAGGTTTCCTAATTCCTCGGTGAGAACAGCCACATTTTTAATCCCGGTTATTGCCCTTTCAACTATATCAAAACCATCTTTTGCGCTGCTGGAAGCCTCTTTTGCAACAGTGCTTAAATTTTGCGTATTTTTGGATATCTCTTTAATCGTCTGAGACATTTCTTCCGAGGCTGCGGCAACGTGTGTTGAAAGCTCCGCCTGTTCTTTGGCTTTACCACTTATTTCACTTATATGAGTCTCTATCGATGTGTTTACATCGACAATGGTCATAGCCTCTTCGGTTATCAATTTTACAATTTCTCTTATATCTATGATAAATTTGTTAAATTTGTTGACGACAGCCGTGATTTCATCATACACGGAATTTTTATAAACATCGCATTTCACGCATATATTTGCGCCTGTTGCCCCATATTGATCTTGTTGTTTATCCCAACATCTAGGCTCCAGTTCATCAGGTTTAAGCATGCAATCTTTACTTTTTTTCATCATAATAGATGCCTTATCATAATAATTCATCGGGATTAGCTTGCTTAAATCACCCTCTCCCCGTGTTATATCCTGCAACTTATCATAAAAATTTTTCATCGGTTTTATAAAACTCAACTTTAGCAAAATATATATAATTAAACTAAATATAATGATAAAAATAACCGAGAAAAATATAATATTTCTTATAAAAATATTGGATGAGTTTACGGTATTTTTCATGGGATAAATGAGCTCAACCCCGCCAAGCGTCGTTCCAGCTTTAACCGTATGACACTCAAGGCAATCTATCCCCCTTGACATCTTTTTTGCAATAAACGGAACGCCGACTTTTAGATATTCTTGTCCATTTTCTTCGAATATTTTATGAATTGCCTTATCCGAGCTCAATATTTTCCTGTCAAACCTCGTGGTTGGAATCTCCTGTTTAAGCCCCGGGCCGAATTCTTTATTAACCGCCTCGCCTCTTACAACTTTAAAATCTTTAACGCCATGAATTTTTTTAAATATTCTGAAAAGTTGTCTTCTATCCGACTTCTTTGCAATGGTTCCGTTAAGCATCATGGCATTTAAACTGGAAAGCATCGTTTTAGCGGTAACAACAGCATTGTTCGTTGTTATTTTAACGGATATTTTGTTTTGGCTTGAAATGGAGTAATAGATTAAGAAGGAAAACATCAAAATAAATACAACAATAATTAGAATAAGTAATTTTGTCTTGATAGAGACCCTTTTAATTCTCGATAAGTTCATATAAAATTTATTCCCCCTCCAAAAAAAATTAAAATAATTCGCAAAATTATATCATAATTATAAATAATAAGATTAAAAATATTTTATGACTCTTGTTTTATTATTGAAAGTTTTCTGTAAAGGTTCCTTTCACTTACTCCAATGATACCTGCAATTTCGGATTTGCTCAATCCCTTGGAAAAAAGATATTTTATATACTCTTTCTCGATTTCCTTTAAAGTTGGGTTTTTATCAAAAAGTGTCTTTTTATTAATCATTTCACGACTATTATTACATAAAACTTCAAGCTGAATAGCTTCGGGAAATATTTCTTCTTTGCCGTCCGATAAAACCATTGCCCTTTCGATAACGTTTTTTAATTCCCTGACATTACCAGGCCAGTCGTAGTTTGAAAGTTTATCAATAGCAGATGGAGAAATCGGTTTTGAAAACTGAATTCTATTTTCTTTTGTCATAAAGAAATGGACAAGATACGGAATATCTTCTTTTCTCTCCCTTAAAGGCGGAAGTTCTATCGTAAAGCCGTTTATTCTATAAAACAAATCCCCCCTAAAACGACCTTCTTCAGCCATTTTTTTTAGATTTTTATTTGTTGCGGTTATTATTCTTGTATCAATAGATAGATTTTTAGATGAACCCACCCTTCTAAAGCTTTTAGTATCGATAATTCTTAAAAGCTTTGCCTGTATGATACCGCTAACCTCTCCGATTTCATCAATAAAAAGCGTCCCTTTGTCCGCATATTCTAAAAGCCCTTTTTTAAGCACATCCGCTCCCGTAAAAGAACCCCTTTCATGACCAAACAACTCCGATTCGAACAAATTTTCGGATAAATTACATGAGTCAACAATTATAAATGGCTTATCCCTTCTAACGGACAATCTATGCAAAAGATTTGCGCATAATTCTTTGCCCGTGCCTGATTCTCCTGTAATTAAAATATTTAAATCGGATTTGGCTGCAACAGAAATATCGTCTATCACTTTTAATGCCGCTTTTGATTTTCCTATAAAAAATCGCTTAAAAATCTCCCTCTTAAAATAGGCGGTATAATTCTTTAAGTTAATATTTTCAATCAGTTTTTTGACGGTTATACTGAGTTCTTCCAAACTTAACGGCTTCACAAGATAATCGCAAGCGCCCATTTTTAAAGCGGTTACAGCGGTATCGATACTGCCGTAAGCAGTCAGTATAATTACTTCAACCTCATCCGTCTTGGATTTTACAATCTTTAACAGTTCGATGCCGGATTTTCCCTGCAATTTTAGATCGGATATAATAATATTAAAATAACCCTTTTCCAATACGGCTATTGCCTCTTCTGCTGAAGGCACCGATTTTATGTCATACCCTTCACTATTTAAAAAATCGGTCAGTATGTTTCTGTAATTTACATCATCGTCAACAACCAATATCGAAACCAAATTATTGTTCATTGAAAAATCTATTCAGTTTAATTGAATTATTATTATTTATTGTTTAATATTGCTTTCCGTAAAATTATTTTTAACAGGTATTTTTATAACAAATTTTGTTCCAAATCCTTCTTTAGACCTGACTTCGATTGCTCCATCCAAGGATTTCATTATACTTAAAGAAATAGGAAGCCCAAGTCCTGTGCTTGACGCTTCTTTATTTTTAGAAAAAAATGGATTAAAAATCTTTTTAATATCGTCAGGGGGTATGCCTTGACCGTTATCTATAATAAATACATAAATATAATCCTTTATTGTTTTGGTTATAAAATAAATAATTCCTGAACCCTCCTGAACAGCTTGTATCGCATTAAGCCCTATATTAAGTATAACCTGTCTTAACCCGGCTTCCGAAAAACTAATCAAAGGAATATCATTGGTAAAGTTTTTCTTTATCATAATATTCTTCTTATTTGCCACAAAAGAAAGCAATAAAATGCTCTCGTCAACCGAGCTATTGACATTAACTATATCGGTTGAAACCGATACGGGTCTGGATAATAGAAGAAGTTTTTTTGTAATATCTTTACACCTCTCTATCTCCTGTCTCATTAATTCGAAATATTTTTTAACATCACAGTTGCCTCCTTTTGAACCCTTAAAGACATCATTGCTTTGGATGAATTCATCGCTTCCGAAGCACATTTTTATCATATCGACGGATGCCAGTATATTATTAAGCGGATTATTTATTTCATGAGCAATTCCCTCTGCCAGAAATCCGACTTCGGAAAGCCTTTGAGATAAATTAAATTTAAGTTGGGCATTGGAACCATTTCCTAAACATCTTAAAACCTCAACCGCATATCTTTTTCCTGTTGAACTATCATAAAGAGGGCATGAGTTTATTTCAACGGCAACCTCCCTTTTTCCAGCCCCGTAATGACCATGTATAACCTTAACCGTCTTCCCTTTTTTAATAACCTCTTCCACGGAACACGATTCTAACAAAGGATCGCATGGCTCATCCCTAAAATGACTAATTTTATAGCAATAACCCCCTATAACATCCGAACATGGTAAACCGACATCTTTCAAAAAACATCTATTCGCATAAACTATTTTGTAATTTTCATCGATAACGATAACCCCGTCGTTTATGCTACCTAGTATATCGTTTGGGTTAAAAGCTATGACCGGCTTTTCCATAAATAATATAATAATTAAATATCGACAGAAAATTTTGTTAATATAAATATTTTTGATTATTATAACACAAGTTTAAACTCGGAATAGAATTAATTAAAAAAATTTTACTTCAACCTGTTGACAATATTTTAAAAATCTATTAACATAGTTCTTTTATGTTTATAAATTTATTTTTAAGCAAAGAGGATTATTTATGAATGAATACGCTATTATAAATTCAGGTTCAAAGCAATATAAGGTATCGGTCGGCGACATAATAAGGGTTGAGAGTATAGACAAAAACAAAGGGGATGAAATATCATTCAAACCGAGCATGTTAAAAAGTAATGATGATATTCTTTTTGGGGAACAGGCTTTAAAAGATGTAAATGTCAGAGGTGTCGTGGTCAGAAACGGAAGAGCAAAAAAAATAATCGTATTTAAAATGAAACGCCGTAAAGATGAAAGAAAAAAACGGGGACACAGGCAAAATTTTACCGAGATTAAAATAACAGATATTCCATAATAATAAAAAAATAAATAATATTTACCGTATAAAGCAAAAGCACAGGTGCAATTATGGCTCATAAAAAAGCAGGCGGCAGTTCTAGAAATGGACGGGATAGTCAAGGTCAAAGAAGGGGGGTAAAAAGATTTGGCGGAGAATTAGTAAAGCCCGGCGAAATTATTGTTCGTCAGGTTGGTTCGTCCTTCCATCCCGGAAAAAATGTCAAAGAAGGAAAAGATTATACCCTTTATTCGATAATGAGAGGCTTTGTTAAATTTCATGCAGGAAAGAACAATAGGAAATTCGTCAGCATTATCCCATTAGAGAAATAATTATAATTATATTCATCTACACTTCGCGGTCAAATTCCAGTTTATGGATTCCTGCCTGCACAGAGCCTGCCCTTGCAGAGTTTCTGGACAGGGGAATGACAATATTGGAAGTTTGTTATATTTGCGTTATAAAAAGTTTATTTCTGCAAAACGTTAAAACCAAAATATCGATGTCTAAGAGCTTTGTTTTCCCCAAATCCCTCATTATTTTATTTTAAAAAACAAATAATAAAAATAGAAAAATAGAAAAATATTAAATTAAAGATGAAATTTGTGGATAACGCCATAATAACAATAGCCTCCGGCAATGGCGGCAAAGGGGCAGTGAGTTTTAGGAGAGAAAAATTCATTCCTAAAGGGGGTCCTGACGGCGGGGATGGCGGGGATGGCGGGGATGTCATTTTTAAAGCATCTCATAATATAACAAGTCTGCTGGATTTCAGATATAAACCAAGGTTTGCCGCCGAAAATGGCGGAAACGGACAGGGCAACAATAAGAAAGGAAGGGATGGAAAAGATATTATTTTAAATGTTCCTGCCGGAACGACGATACTTGATTACGACTCCAATGAAATAATAGCCGACTTAACGAAAGACGATGAAAAAATTATTATTTTACAGGGCGGCAAAGGAGGAAAGGGAAATACCTTTTTTAAATCATCCGTAAATCGAAGACCCCGGTTCTCGCAACCCGGGATAGAGGGACAAACAAGAAAAATCCGTCTTGTTCTTAAAAGCCTGGGCGACATAGGGATAATAGGTCTTCCCAATGCGGGAAAATCAACTCTTATTTCTAAATTATCAAGGTCTCATCCTGAAATAGCGCCATACCCTTTTACGACAAAAATACCAAACCTCGGCGTCTGTTATGATGAAGATTCCGATAAAACATTCACAATAGTGGATATACCCGGTATTATTGAGGGAGCGGCTGAAGGGACGGGCTTAGGTTTAAGATTTTTAAAGCACATTGAAAGATCGAATATACTTCTGCATTTAATTGAAATAGGCGATACCTTCGAAGTTAAAAATAAATATGAAACAGTCATAAACGAAATAAATAAATTCAATAAAGAAATCCTTAAAAAAAATCAGATAGTCGTCATAAATAAAATCGATTTAATACCCGACTTAAAAAAACTTAATAAAATAAAGGATGAAATTAATAAATTTTTCGATAAAAAGGCTATTAAACCGCTTTTCATTTCTGCGTTCAAAAACATAGGCATAGACGAATTAAAAAATAATTTAAACAAATTAGTTAGCTGATTTAAAAAATAATTAACTTTACAGTAAAATAAGTTATAATAATCATAAATATAATATGAATATGTGAATTTTTTCGCAAATAACAAAAAGCATAAATGAATAAAGAATACAACGGATTAAACGATTTTAAAAAATATTTGAATTCTAAAAAAAGAATAGTTTTGAAGATTGGCACTCAAGTGCTCCTTAACGATAAAGATAAACTTTCTTTATCCGCTTTTAAAAGGATTTGCGATTTTTCGTATTCCTTAATACAACAACAAAAAGAAGTGATATTGGTTTCATCAGGCGCAATAGCCACCGGAAAAGATATATTAAATATCACGTCCCCTTCAAATAATTTTAGCATACCGGAAAAACAGGCTTTTGCCGCTTGCGGACAGGCAATATTAATGAAAAATTACGGCTCTTTTTTTAAAAAATATAGAATAAAAACAGCGCAAATCCTTTTGACAAAAGATGATATATCCTCCAGAAAAAGGTTTGTCAATGCAAGAAGCACAATATATGAACTATTAAAAAATAAGGTCGTGCCCATTATCAACGAAAATGATACAATCTCTTACGAAGAGATAAAATTTTCCGATAATGACCACTTGTCGGCTCTTGTTTCAAATCTCGTATGCGCCGACTTATTGATAATTCTTTCTAATGTAAAAGGTGTTTACGATAAAAATCCTGTATTGCATAAGGATGCAAAACTTATTAAAACAATAGGAAATATAAGGGGTTTTATTGAAGATTTTAAAGAAACATCTAAAAGTTTGCAAGGCACAGGCGGAATGAAATCAAAACTTTATGCCTCTTATATTGCCGCAGGAGCCGGAATAGACACTATTATTATCTCCGGTAAGGACAAAAGAAATCTTGATTTATTTGTAAATGGTGAGCTGCCGGGAACATTTATCCCGTCTTTAAACAATAACATCAACAAGAAAAAACACTGGCTTTTATTCGGCATGGAAAAAAAGGGTCAAATAGTAATCGATAGCGGCGCCATCGACGCAATTATCAACAAAAACAAAAGTCTTCTTGCAAGCGGTATTCTTGCGGTAAACGGTGAATTTAAAAAGGGGGAAGGGGTTTATATCGTAAATGCCGAGGGCAAAATTTTTTCTATCGGCATATCCAATTTTGACTCAAAAGATATAAAAAGAATTAAAGGGCTTAAATCATATGAAATAAAAGCAAAATTTGGCGAAGGCGCCTTTTCGGCTTTGGTTGTACATAAAGACAAATTGGTTACTGCCGATTAAACACATTGAGTATGTATATACATATAATTAAGTTTAACCATTATTTTAGGGTAAATGTATTATGGAACATGAAACAAAATCAATAGAAGAAATTGCAAAATATGCGTGCGCCGCAAGCGGTTTTATCGCAAATGCGGGGATAAATACAAAACTAAGTATTCTTAATACAATTAAAACCCTTTTAATTAAAAACAAAAAGAATATAACACTTGAAAATATAAAGGATATAGAAAATGCAAAATCCCATGGACTTAGCGCTCCAATGATAGATAGGCTCACTATCTCCGAAAAAACATTTAATTCAATGATAAAAGGGTTAGAGGATGTAGAAAAGATCAAAGACCCAGTTGGAGAAATAGAAGATATTATGGTTAGACCAAACGGGCTTATGGTTGGAAAGATGCGAATACCCTTAGGTGTTATAGGTATTATCTATGAATCGAGACCTAATGTTACGATAGATGCATCTGTACTTTGCCTGCTATCGGGAAATGCCGTAATTTTAAGAGGGGGATCCGAGGCGTTTAATTCTAATATGATACTTGCGTCTATTATCTCCGAAAGTTTGAAACTTAACAGTCTTCCTGCTCAAATAGTTTCAATGGTCCCATATACGGACAGGTCGGCTATAAAAGATTTAATTTCCCAAAAAAACTATATCGATTTAATAATACCGAGAGGCGGGGAAGCCCTTATATCTTATGTTACGGAAAACTCTAAAATACCGGTGATAAAACACGATAAAGGAATTTGCCATATATATGTTGATGAACATGCCGATATTAAAAAGTCGCTTAATGTCATTATCAACGCAAAAGTTCAGAGACCGTCCGTTTGCAACGCGTTGGAAACCCTTTTAGTCCATTCTTCCATGCTTGAGAAATTTATGCCGGAGATGCTTAACGAACTTAAAAAAAATGGCGTGAAAGTAAAA
>JAJZYP010000111.1 GCA_021798015.1 bacterium | reverse complement strand
GTTATATTAACACTGGATTCCCGCCTACGCGGGAATGACACCCGTTAGGTGAAATCTTAAATCCCCGCAAAGTCATTCCTGCGAAAGCAGGAATCCAGAAAAATAATTTTCTACCTGCAATTTTGGGCAACTCTTCCTGTGAATTTATGCGTTCATTTTTTCGCCGCAGATAAACCTAATGTCATCTTCACACTTTGAAATCGGCATAATATTAAATTGGTCTATTAGAATATTCTTTACATTTTCCGATAGAAATGCCGGCAGATTTGGTCCTAGTTTAATATTTTTGATGCCAAGTTTAAGTAGGCTCAAAAGAACCAATACGGCTTTTTGCTCATACCATGCAATATCGTAATATATAGGCAGATCGTTTATATCTTCCAGATTTAAAATTTCTTGAAGTTTTATTGCCGTTAATGCCAGCGAATAAGAGTCGTTGCATTGTCCCGCATCTATAATTCTCGGAATACCTTCTATCTCGCCGAGTTCCAAATCATTATAGCGAAATTTTGTGCATCCTGCGGTTAGTATCACGGAATCTTTCGGCAGTTTTTTTGCCATTTTTGTATAGTATTCTCTTTTAGACTCTCTTCCGTCACAGCCGGCCATAACTACAAACCTGCCGATCTTTTGCCTGTTTATCAGATCCAGTATTTTTCCTGCACTGTTTAACAAGGTATCATGAGCGAAGCCTATCGTTAATTTTTTGCCTTCTTTGTCTTGAAGCCCTTCAAGTTCGGTTGTTTTTTTAATCGCTTCAGCAAAATCGGTACCGTTTATATGTTTAACTTCCGGCATTGCAACTAGACCCATAGTAAATAAACGATCTTTATAACTTTCTTTAGGTTTTTGTATACAGTTCGTTGTCATTACTATGCTTCCGTTAAACCGGTCAAATTCATCTTGCTGTTTCCACCATGCTCCTCCGTAGTTGCCTGCAAGATGCTTATATTTTTTAAATAAGGGATAAGCATGGGCAGGAAGCATTTCTCCATGCGTATAAACATTTATTCCTGTATTTTCGGTCTGTTTTAAGAGTTCTTCAAGATAATATAAGTCGTGTCCGCTTATTAATATAGCCTTGCCCTTTTTTGTCCCAGTATTCACTAAAGTCGGGGTTGGAATGCCGTAATGGGCGGTATTTGCCCTATCCAATAATTCCATAATCTTGATCCCAATTTCTCCACATTCCATAATAAGTCCAATCAATTCATCCTGTGATATGTCGGTTTTATTTAAAGCATTAAGCCCTTTATGGAAGAAATCATAAACAAGGCTATCTTCATAATTTAAAATATAGGCATGATGCGCGTATGCGGCCGCGCCCTTAAGCCCGTATGTTAAAAGTTCTCTTAAGGACAATATGTCCTCGTCATAAATATTACATGTAGCCGAAAGCGATATAGACCGTGATTTTTTGTTAAATTCGTCTATCGATTTTTCATCCAACTCGTAGATAGCACTATCAGGAAATAACCCTATAATATCTTTATTTAATAGTTCGTTATTATAATTATTAAGATAAATCTTTTTATATTTGTTTCTTATTTCGAACGATATTAATATTAAATCTTTCATTCTTTCAATATCAAAGTTTACATTGGTTACGGTAGTAAAAAGGCTATCCATCACGAAATGATCGGCATCCGCTGTGTCTTTTATAATGTTTTTTTTATTTTCCGATACCCAAAAGGATATTCCTTTAAGATTGTAAAGCAATATATCCTGTAATTCTGCTACATCTGCCGACTTTCCGCAAACACCACTGTTTGTGCATGCCGTATTTTTTAAAGTCTCCTCACACTGATAACAAAACATCTAGTTCTCCTTTTAATTAAAATAAAATTTAAATTTTAAATACTAATAATTAAAGTAATTATTTTTTAACCTTGTATTACCTAATCTTGCCGTTAATAATTTTAACCTAACTTTTATTAAAATTGTATCATTTATGCGTGAAAAGTTTTGTGACTTATATCACACCTTAAACTTTTATATATATATTTTTTTTATTTTTACCGGAATTTGTTGATAAAATTGCTTATGCTATGTTTTTTGTCGGCAGAATGAATATGCGGATTATGTGGATATAGAATACCTAAGAGATAATAAAACAACAATATTATTATAGAGGAATTTACTTGGGGCTGACGATTTATGATTTAGGGCTTTTATTCATAAGCCAATACACAATACCCAGAACTAAAACAAGAAAGCCAAGGATGGCAACCTCTGTTGATTTATGAGGCGCTAAAGTAAAAATCAAAATCTTCCGCAGCAAAGCGGCCATCGCAAGACCGATAAAAGCGCTTAAAGCAAACTTATGTCCTTGAAGTTTTTTAACTTCTTCTTCCAAAAGCTCCCTTATCGCCCAAATAATTAACATTGCGCCCAATATATCTATAACTGTGGTTTCAAAATTACCGCCGGCAAATGCAAGATCATAAATCTCAAATACAAATAATAAAAAAACCATAATTGTTGCGATTATTAAGGATACTATCAGGGCTAAGTCAAGTACATAAGAAAATTTTGAGCTAAACTTGACAATCTTTGTCTCAAATTTTGTTGCGGCTATGTAAAATTTGCCCTCATCGATATAAGAGCTAATAATAATATCTAAATTTATATCAAGAATTTTATTTACCGAAACGATTAAGCCATCTATTTTGCTTTTATCTAAATTTTGAAAATTTTTAAGAATAATATTGTGTATATAATTCCTTATATAATTCATCGTCGCGCTGACATAATGCGAAGGTAATTTTATATCTGCGTGAACCTCCCCAATTCTTTTTAATCGCCTTAAATATTCATTATTATATGTTCCTGAAAAAAGGCTGATAAACCATGATTTAAGTTTTTCCTGATGTCTATTTCTTATCTCGTCGTTAGGCAAAAATTTGCTAAAATCTTGAAAGTTAGAAATAAATGAATAAACGCCTGAAATGAAATCGTTAGTATTTGATTCCATTATTTCACTCAGGTAATTTAAATTTGATGCATCTTCATCCGTAAAAGAATATATTAATTTAACCTTTTCAAGTGTTTCCATCTGTTTAGCCTTTAATTTTATTTTTTATTTTTTTATTTTTATTGACAATCAGAGTTTTTAGGTATTATTATTAATATGTAGTTTATATTTGTATATAAAATTATAAATCTTAAACGGATTTAAATCATTTTTTGTTTTTTTATTATACCTTAAAAAGATAAAAATAAACATAAATAAAATGCACAATGGTAATGATAACGAGGTTTTAAAACCTGAGTCTTTTTTTGCGTCTTCTTCCAATTCAAATTATATAAAACCAACAAAAACAAGAGCGAATTATCCGTTTAAATTTTGCACAAGATTAACGCTGCCTCAGCTTACAGGAATTTATGCCGTTAATTTAAAAAATCTTTTAGAAGGCATAAAAAGTGCGGATGGCTCAATCATTTACTATCATACTCACCATTACCTTATTCAGCATCATTATATTCTTCCCTCCTCGCCTAATGACTTTGCTTACTGGATTACTAACAGGCTTGGCGAGAATCTATTGGGGGAGGAGATAGCAAGTATAGATATTTTTGATTATGATACAATCGATGAATATAAAAATGAAATAATAAAAAAAATAGGCGCATTTATTGCTAAAAATGGAAAAACCAGGCATGTTGAGATGAATGAAAGATTTAATTTTATGAAAGCAATAACATTTGTAATGGATACCGGTAAAGAGGCATATACATTATCCGAATTTCATGATATTTTAAATAATATTACCATTTTTTCTATTTATTATCATTTTTTTGAAGCGCATTTCAGATTAAATTCAAAGCTGAACGATTTTTCTATCTGGATTAAAGATGAACTTAATCTTCCAGATTTAGCTTATAAAATTGCAAACCTTGACCCGTACACTCTTACCATGGATAAGCTTAAGGAATCTATTATAAAGTTAACGAAAAATTATTTATAAGTAAGATTTAAGTAAGATTATAGGTTATGACCCTTTTATAAACTTTAAAGTATAATTAAAATATTCATATTAAAATATTAAAATGAATTCAATAAATGATTATGCCGATATTATCGGCGCGGAAACAATCGAAGAAATTCAAAAATTAGCCTCGTATTTAAACGGTAAAATAATTCAAAATATAAATTCAACGCCTGTTGGCGGCGGTGTTGCCGAAATTCTTAACAGGATGATCCCGCTTTTAAAAGAATTAGGGGTTGATGCAAGGTGGGATTTCATAAAAGGCGGGGAGAAATTTTTTGAGATAACCAAAAAGATTCACAATTCCTTACATGGGGTAGAGGAAGATATTTCCGAAAGTGAATTTAAACATTTTATAGATGTTACCGATGAAAATTTAAAAGAGATGAATTTATATGGAGATATTATCTTCATACACGACCCGCAACCGATCGGGCTGGTTAAAGTTAAAAGAAGAATCGGTTATAAAGATAAAAAATTTATTTGGAGATGCCATATCGATTTAAGTTCAGCCAACACAAAAACATTTAATTTTTTAAAAAAATTTATAGAAAATTATGATTACTCAGTTTTTTCATCGCCGCTTTTCGCCAAAAAACTCAAGATACCTCAAATATTAATTTCTCCCTCGATAGATCCGTTATCGGATAAAAACAAAGAGATACCGGAAGAAACAATAAATGAAGTTTTAGAAAGATTTAAAATAGATCCGGAAAAAAATATAATAACACAGGTCTCGAGGTTTGATAGATTAAAAGATCCGCTTGGAGTAATCGATGTTTACAGACTTGTAAAGAAATATGTGGATTGTCAGCTTGTTTTAGCCGGAGGCGGAGCAACGGATGACCCGGAAGGTATAGAGGTTTACAACGAAGTCCTTGCAAAAGCAGGAGACGATAAAGACATCCATGTCTTAAACCTTCCACCTACAAGTAATATTGAAATTAACGCCTTGCAGAGAGCCTCAACCGTTATATTGCAAAAATCTATAAAGGAAGGTTTTGGTTTAACCGTGTCGGAAGGCCTCTGGAAATCAAAACCGGTCGTCGCATCGGCGGTGGGCGGAATACCTCTTCAAATTACACATAAGCACTCCGGCCTTTTATCAAGAACGATTGAAGGAACGGCGGTATATGTAAAACAGCTTCTTCAAAACCCTGAATATGCCAAACAACTCGGCGAAAACGGACATAACCATGTGAAGCATAATTTTTTGATTACCCGTCATTTAAGAGATTATATCCTTCTTTTTCTAAAAACGGAATTTAAAGAAGATACTATATATTTATAATAAAAACTAAGGCTTTGGCGGGGCTAATTATACTTGAATAATAACTCCTTTAAT
>JAJZYP010000110.1 GCA_021798015.1 bacterium | reverse complement strand
TATTAAATCTTCCGTCATTATGCGTTCAAGTATAATATTTAGCGGTTTAAAGGAATATAAATTACTTATATTCCCTTTTTCTTTATTGCGTCTGCGAGTTTTTACAATATACCCTTTTTTTACTAAATTATTAAAAAGATTATTTATACCAAAGCGAGATAAACCTGTTAATTTTTGTAATGTTTTTATACTCGGCCATGCCGAATCGTTTTGATGGGCAAAATAGTAAAGAGCAGATAAAAGTAAATATTCGTAAGATTTTATATTTAATTTAGTTAAGTTAGCGAATAATACGTTCGGTATCATTATAAATCCGGTCTTTTTATTAAAATCCAAAATATCAATTTTAGTGTTTTTATTTTCTTTATCCATATTTACCTCTTGCGCTATCTTCTAAAAATTAATTTACCTACCCCTATTGGTCGCTTTTTGAATTAATTCGCTTATAGACTCGACTTTGTTTTTTTCTATAAATTTGTCGAGCTCCGAAGTTTTAAATAATATTTTTCCTTCAAGTTTGTAAAAAGGGACTTTATTTTGTTTAATTAAATTCCGTAAGTTTCTTTCGGAAATACGCAGGTACTCCGCCGCTTCGGCTGTAGTTAAATATTTTTTATTGACCGATAAGTCCATTAAAAGGACCCTGAGGTCGTCTTTCGTGAGAAGGATAACCTCGCCGAGATGTTGAGTTTGTTTTTCAGGAGCGTTGTTGGTTTTTAAAGTTTCAGGCATCGTCGTTCTCCGGGTATAAAAGGTCGGTTACCGGTATTCCGGTAACAGTTGAAATTTTTTTGGCAGTTTTACGTGAAGGATATTTTTCAAGATTTATGTAATAATAAAGCATCCTTGAAGAAATACCAATTTTATTTGCAAGTAATTCTATAGATTTTTTATCTGTAATTATTTTCTTTAATGGATGATTAAAGTTCATAAATTATCCCCTTGAAATTATTTGAAGCATTGTTTCAAATTTTATACCTTCAAAAAATACTTGTCAAGTAAAATTTTTATCAATGGTTAATTGTTTAAATTTATTTATGTAGTAAAATAAATCAATGAGCAAAAAAAAAGAAGATTTTGAAATTGATATAATTTTTAAATCAGGGAAAAAATTAGACGACTTAATATCTTTATTGAAAAGTAGGGGTATAAATATATCAAAGGCTCAAGTTGCAGAATATATGAATGTTACAGATGAACAGCTTTCAAAATTTTTACATGGTAAAAATTCTCCACCATTTTTTAGAGTATATAGATTTATTAATTTATTATCTTTATCCCCTAAAGATCTCGCATTTCTTTTTGACTTAAAAATTAATTTAGAACAGGAAAACAAATCTACCGCCGTTCCTCTTTTTTGTTCCGACAACGCACAATGTTCTAAGAGCATAAGTCTAATAAAAAAAATTTATGAAGAAAATGACACTGAAATTATAACCGGCATAGAGGTATGCCTTAGTGGATTTTTCGAAAAATTTATTAAAAAACAAAAACAAAAAAACAGGATATGGATAAAAAAATAGAAGTAAATCGGAAATAAAAAAGATTTTAAAAAGGCTTTGCTGGCAGGGGCTTATAGTCGATAATACAAAAAAGGAAGATTTATGAGATCTGACCGAAAACCGCCGGCGTTGAAGAACCCGGCGACCAAAAACCAAAAAAAGTTTTTTTTATGTGATATAATGTAAATAAAATAACCTTAAAAAATAGGAGGAATTGAATTATGCATTTATCTTTACCTAAAGATGAAAGTATTATACAAGAAACTTCTTTAAGATATTCTTTTATTCTATTTTTTTTAAGACCCTCATATGTAATTACTAATAAAAGACTTGTAGGGGAATTTTATAATCTTTTTTTAAGAATAATTCCTACAGGAAAAGATAATATTACATATCCATTAAACAATGTGGCTGGAGTTCAATTAAGTACAAATTTTAGCGTAAAAGAATTTTTCTTAGGATTAGTTATAGCTCTTGTAGGTTTATTCTCAGTATCTCATCTCTTATTTTTTTCACTAATTTTAATTTTAATAGGGATTATCGCTATAATAAATAGTTTTAAAACCATAATAATTTTTCAAAATAATAGTAATACTTCAATTAGCCAACAAGTTTTGATATTAGATAAGAATAAAGCAAAAGAATTTATTAATCATGTAAATAATACTATTGCCGAAAGATTGTAAACTGACAAGCGGCGGATTTTCAATGTTAAAGAAAGGACTTCACTTGAAGAATAAAAGGAAACGACCATTTTATATTGGCGAAGAATTTTTGAGTTATAATATACTATTAAAGTTTTCTCATTCTTACCGCCATTATTACTTTACCGATTACCGTTATCCCTTTTCTGCCGATGTCCGGGTATTCTTTCGATCCGCCGAATTTATTTCCTATAAGTTTTCGGACAAAAAATCTGCCGTCTTTTTTAATCAAAGCCGTATCGAATTCTTTAATATCTTTGTCTTCCAAATTTATAATTAAATATTCTCCTTTCTCCACATCCATCAGATTTTCGATATTTTCTATAGCGTAGAAGCTTCCGTCCGGGAAAAAAGACAAATCGAAAAAAAGATATTTATTCGCCTTTTGTTCGCATTCTTTAAGTTCTTCATCGTTTTGCGGATACGAATCTAAAATAGGAACTCTTAAAATCTTGGCCGATTGTTTTTTAAATTCCGAAAAATTAAGCGGGTTTATGATTTTATTTTTTAAATCCAACTTTTCCGCTATATCGAGCATTCTTTTTGCCGAAAACTGCATCTTTCCGTTTTCGAATTTATTTAAAGCGCTTGGATCTATTCCTAAAATTAAAGCAAGTCTTCTTTTCGAATATCCGTTTTTAATTCTGTACTCCGTTAAAATTTCCCTGAACGCTTTTTCGTCCGGCGTTTTACCGGTTTCAGGCCTGCTCATACAACCCCCTTAAAATTTTTTTAAAAAAGTACTTGACATTAACCTTTTTAGGATATATGATTTATAGTAATAATAAATTATGATTAAAAAACACTATTAACGCTTACCAAATAAAAGTAATTATATAACAAATTTAAAAAAAGAGGTAGTTATGATTATATCGGTAATTAATCAAAAAGGCGGCGTAGGAAAAACTACGACCGCCGTGAGTCTTGCCTCGAGATTTGCGAAAATGGAATACAGGACCCTGCTGGTCGATTTGGACCCACAGGCGAACGCGACTATAAGTATGGGGAATGCTCCCGCGGAAGCTGTTTTCCAAAAAATAGACGTAAACGAAAATTTAAGTCTTATGCCCTCGTCTAAGGAATTGTCTTTTATGGAGAAAGATTTAAACCCCGGTTCTGTGAAAAATATGCTTAAAAACGAGGACTTTGAATTCGTTCTTATCGACTGCCCTCCCGTGCTGAATAATCTTTCCATTAATGCCATAAACGCGGCGGACATCCTCGTCGTTCCAGTTCTGTCCGGCGATTTTTTTTCGTTCGTGGGTCTTAAGGATATTTTTTTAACGATTCAAACTTCCGCTAATCCGAAAGTAGATTATAAAATTTTAATAACCAATATTAACGAGCGGCTTTCGATTACCTCGCATTTCATTAAAAAACTTACCGGCTCGGTCGGCAAGGAAAAATTATTTTCTACCGGCATAAGAATAGACTCTAAATTAAAGGAAGCGCCGTTCGCGGGAACCGCTATAGATTTATACGACGCGAACTCAAAGGGTTCTTTGGATTATGGAGATTTAGCCGTTGAGATTATAGAGATCAAAAAGGAAGGAAATTTTTTTAACGGCAATAATGCATTAAAATAATAGGAGATTATTATGGCAAAACACAAATTCGAAACCGGAGTGAATCCGCTTGACGAAATTAAAGACAAAATCTTGAAACGGGATATACCGGGAGCAAGGTTTCTAGAAATCGAAAGGATAAAAGTCAAAGAACAGGTCCGTAAAACTTTCCCCGAAGAATCTATTAAGGAACTGGCAGACTCCATTTCGGAAGTCGGACTTATAAGCCCCCTTACGGTCAAAAAAATAGACGGCGACCCCGATAACTTTCTTTTAATCGCCGGCGAAAGGCGCCTTAAAGCGCTCAAACTGCTCGGCGAAACTAAAGCGCAGGTAATAGTAAGGGAAATACGGGACGATCAAATCGAACTCGTCCAGCTCATAGAAAATCTGCACAGGGAAAACGTCCCGCCTTTAGAACTCGCGGCAGGATATAAACTACTGCAGGATAAATTTAATTTGTCTAACGTAGGTATTGCAAAAAAAATCGGAAAAACGGAAGGTCATGTTAGGCAAATAATAAAAATTTTAAGTCTTCCTGAAAATCTACAAGAGCAAATTCGTAACGGTTACGAGGTCTCAAAGACGCTTGAAATCTCGAAACTTGATAAAAAAACGCAAAAAGAGGTTTTAAAAAACATCGATAATTTTTCAAGAGAAGATATTAAAAAATTAAACGAAACAGAACATTATGACAATTTAGATATAACACATCGTAACGGTTACGAGGTCTCAAATGCAGATAAATCCTCAACTTTTGATTTAAAAACCGAAAATCAAGAACCCCAAATTCCAGGAACCCCGCCATACGAACAGATAAGGAACTTAATGCCTGGGGAAACTACAAAGGCGCTTATAGATAATTTTTATGGCGAAACCCCGAATACCGAAGACCATGAACAGGAAACCATAGACACGGAAGTAGATACTGCCGAACAGGAAAACCCGACCCCCGAAAACCAAAATCCAGACATAGACGAAATTATTAAAGAATTTAATTCGTCTACGGAAAATATTCGAATAAAAAACATAGGTTTCCAGGCAATAAGCATATGGTCTGCAAATCCGCAAACGCTAATAGATATCGTATATGAACTTAAGATATGGAAAAAAAGGAGATAAAACAATGAAAGAATCAGAAAACAAATTAATACTTTTCAAACCATCCGCACTTATTGTTATATCAGGAAATTTTTCTCTCCTGCAGCATAAATTATACGACGGTCTTCTTTATTGTGCGCAGGAGAATCTCATGGAGGATGTTAGAAATAATGAATTTTTTATTGATTTAGACGAACTCTTGAAAATATCGACTATAAGAAAAACCCGCACGGAAAGGGCAGTTAAAGCGCTAAAAGGTATAGCAGATACAGGGGTCGAAGTAAACCTATTAAATAGGGATAAAAGCGGGCTTTGGGAGAAAGGGAAGTTATATCATCTAATATCGCATATCGAATTTATAAAAAACCCGCAAAATACAAAACTCAAAATAAGATTTGCGCTTCCGGATACCGTTTTAGAAGCAATGCGCGATATCGCAAAAAACTACAATATTAGAATTGCTTTGGAAAAATTAGGCATAATCATATAAAGGAGGTTTTATGAATAAAAATGTTTTAATAATCTTTTTGGAGATC
>JAJZYP010000109.1 GCA_021798015.1 bacterium | reverse complement strand
GATTGAAACGGAATATTGGTACGCTAAAGCAGAGTGTGTTTTGCAAACTCAATAAAAAGGCGCAAATAATAAAAAAGGTATAATAAACTTTTTCATAATTGTAAACATATATTTTTCCACGTTTAAAAAAGCACGGCTTTTTTGTGGAAAAATATGCTGTTTATGGATGTAATTTTTGAGATGCGGCGGTCATCCACTCGTTGCTCATTTTTAATTTTAGTGATAAACTTAACGGTATCTATATATTTTCTATAAACCAGTTTGAGGTATTAAAAGATGCTGCCGCCTGAAACCGAAAAGTATTTAAGCGAAATAAAAAACATCGAACCTTACAACATAACCGTAAGGCCTGATAAGGAACTTGCGCTTTTTCTTTTTAAAAAAAATAAAGCCGACTATATTTACAACGTTTGTGCTTTAGAAGGTAATCCCATGACCTTTCCGGAGATACAGACCCTCTTAAACGGGGTTACCGTCGGCGGACGCAAGATAGACGACGAACAACAGGTTTTAAACCAGAATAAAAGCGTGGGGCTTTTATTTTCCATGCTCCAAAACAGGGAATTTAAATTAAACAAAGAAACATTCTGTAAACTTAATTATGTAGTTTCATCGGGCGAATCTATTAAGCCTGGGGAATTCAGGACGGGACAAGTAACCATAGGCGGGACGGATTTTATACCCCCTAAAGCCGGAGAATTAGACGAGTTATTAGATAAAGGTATTAAAGAAATTTCCAAAATTGAAAATCCGATTGTCCGTTCTTTCGCATTCTTTGGATTCGGAAGTAAACATCAATTCTTCTGGGACGGAAATAAAAGAACGAGCCGGCTTATGGCAAACGGGGTTTTGCTGGAAAACGGATATCCGGCTTTAAATATCAAGGCAAAGGACGGGCTTGAATTTAATAAAACAATGATAGAGTTTTATAATAGTGGAAATTATAACGTTTTACTGACCTATCTTTTGCCTTATTACGAAAAATCCATAAATCTTGAAAAATGACCTATTTTTTAAAAAAGTAATTTTTAAAAAACGTAAAAGATGCAATTAAGATATATTTAATATTCACCACCCTTTTGAGATACTCCCCTGCCCTTATTTTTATCATAAGCCTGCAGCCGCAATGTAAAGGGCGGCTATTTTGCCGCGTTTAACTTCTTTGATTGTTTTTTAATAATATCGAATCGCCAGGCAAGTTCCGTGATTATCTGGTTATTAGATGTAACGGTAATCTTTCCCAATAAATCTTCCCTATGTGAAATTATCCCTATCGACAATTCTTCGGATATCGCAAAACTGGCGTACGGCAACATTTTATCTAATTCGTTTTGAAAAACGTAAAATACATCGATACTATTTTTTGCCTGCTCATCCATAATTTCTTTTATCTTGGAGAAATCATCCTCGTCCTTTAAAAGAAATATTCGTTCGATATGAACGCCTCTTTTTGCCTGCCTGTAATTTTGTTTTGTATGTTCGGTCATATCCTTGCCGTATCCCCAATAAAACGGTTCTATAAGATTGCTTACAACCTTAAACGACTGTCCTGGTTTTAATTCTTTCAATACAATCAATTTAGCGGCGTAAATATCGTGAAAAACAAAATCTCCACCTTTTTCCGCCTGCTTTAAGAGAATATGAATTTTTTCAAAATCTTCCAGAGCTATCCGCGTCGAAATATCCGATTTTTTCTTTTTAAGCCTGTTATACAGCATTATAGTTTCATTAATAGCGATTTGTTCCTTAAGGGGAAGTTCCAACGACGGAAAAGCCGCCTTTAATCTTTTTTCCAGATTATCGATGGCTATTACAATTTCCGCAAGAATAGCGGCTAATGCAAAAGCCAATATGATTACTATTTTTGTGGAAACATTTAAATGAAAATATGCGCCTAACCAAAATGTGAAAACTATAAATACAATGCCGAATAGCCCTATTAATATGCGTAAAAACATAACCCTTGACATTACATTATCCCTCTATTGCCACAACTAAACTTATTATTGCATCAATTAAATTGATTGTATTTGACATAATTCTATTTCTTGGCTATTATTTTAAAGAAATTAAAGCAAAATCCAATAAACCAATTATTGCATAGCCTATTAGTTTATTGCCTGTATCGGTATATCCGCAAGCATCGAGATTTGGATTGGCATTTAATGGAGCAACATTTAAAGAAGAGTTATTAATCATAAAATTATACTATTTTTACCTATTAATTTTAAATTTTATTATATAACCTTATATTATTTAAATAATTTTACCATATCTTTATCTTTCAGTAAATTAATACCAATAAATTATTTAAGTACCCCGTCAGTCAACCGCCTTCTTTGGCGTATCGGCAGCATATCCGATACTAAATGGCTATATCCATAAACGGCATACATTTATATGTCATCTGCGTATTCTTTTGCTGAAAAGCATGCTTTGTGAGATTGATTCGGGCAGTCCGTTTGCTTTTGCAGTAAGCAGGGCTTATAATTATAATTAACCCATGAATGGTGAATGGCTAAACAAGGGGATGCGGAGGCGTCTTTGCTCTTAAATAAAAGAAAAAACGGCGGAAGTAAGAGAAGAAACCGTAGAAGAATTAGAAGAAACATTTAATAAATAATGATATGGGAGGAACAATGCAAAAAATGTCAGGGTATATAAAAACAGTTTTTTTAGATATTGGAAGTGTACTGCTCACCAACGGCTGGGATACAAAATCAAGAAAACTTGCTTCAATTAAATTTAATTTAGACTATGAAGATTTTGAAGCAAGGCATGCGGATTTGTTTGCTCTATATGAAGAAGGAAAAATTTCTTTGGATTATTATCTCGATAAAGCCGTATTTTACAAAGAATATCCTTTTTCCAAAAATGAATTTAAAGATTTTATGTTTGACCAATCCCAATTTTATCCTGAAATGGTAAACTTATTCGCGGGTCTTAAAGATAAATATAAATTTAAATTGATTTCAATCAATAATGAGGGTCTTGAATTATCAATTTACAGGATAAATAAATTTTCGCTCAATTTATTGTTCGATTTTTTCATCACATCGTGTTTTGTCCATATGAGGAAACCCGATGAGAATATTTTTAAGCTTGCATTGAATTTATCTTATACAAAACCGGACGAGTCTATTTTTATAGATGATAGAAGTTTTAATGTGGAAACTGCAGCTAATCTTGGGTTTAATGCTTTTCAACACATAAATTACGAATCTACAAAAGAAAAACTCTCCAAGTTTAAATTCACTTCAACCGTTTAGTTAGATAGCAATGAATCGATAGCCTTCGTTAATTAACTTTCCGACATAAATGAATTTTGAATGTTCATCATATTCAGGCAAAAATTCAATAGTTTTTAAAAGTATAAACAATCATTGTGTTGATGGTATTTTGCGAGCTATTCCCGTTTCCGTAAACCCTGCGGTTTGCAATTTGATTTTCAAATTCAAGCCTAAATTGAACATGTTTAAATATTTTCATTGCAGGTCTATATCCAAAAGTTAATGTCGAATCGAAGTAATGACAAGCTATGCCCGGCACGCTTGCTTCTTCCCACATACCGTTAGGATCTGATACGCTTACTTCTCTTATAGTTTGCGAAAACCTGCCGATATTTAAGTTACTATAATGGTGAATATAAAAAGCTAAACCAGAGAAATGCGATTTATCAAAAGTTGAATTTGAAGTAGAAATCAAATAAGACGGATAATTATTTATAGAAGAATTAAATTGTTCAATATTTATATTATGATTATAAACGATGGATTTATTTATTCCTCCATTTAAACCGACTTCGTAATCCAATACCGCGGTCCAGTATTTACAAAACGAATATTTAGCATCTATGAAATTATAAAAAAATCTATTTAAATTATCCTGATAAAGATTGTTATTGTATATAATAAAATTTTCGGCTCCATAAACAATACCTTCGTGAAACTTTAAAAATTTAAATGGCTTATATGAAGCTATATATTCAAGTGTCGGATATCTATCTAAAGGAACCATAGCATTATCGGTTAATGCAATCCCAAAAACCATTTTTAATTGCCTTGTAAAAGGATATTTTAAAAATATTCCTGTAAGTTCTCCCGGTTCTATTGCCGTTATCGGGGAATATGTATTTTCCCATAATTTTGATAAATTATAAGATTCAAAGCCTATAAGATAATTTTTTTCACCTAATTCAATCGTTAATCCATTTCCGATTGGAATACCAAAAGAAATGTAAAGTTGCCTAAACCCGTATAATGGCCTATTATATACAGGTTCCGTGTAGTAAGAATAGCTGCCTGTATAAGGACCGACATCCTGAATATTTTCACCCGTATCCATGGTTACTTTAAAACCAATACCAAACCTATTTCTACCATTCGCAAACGGATTTTTTGATATAGTAATGTCAAATTCATTAATCGTAGCGCCGTTCACCTTATAATTATTTATATAATTTCCGTTGTAATTGCCCAAAGGATATGCTTCGCTTGCATAAGGTCTTGCAAGATTATAAGTATAGGATGCGGCAAAAGTTCCAAAGAGTTTTATTTGGGACAAAAAAGAATCATCATGGCTTACGGCAATAATTCTTTTTTGTTTTAACGGGATTGATTGTGCCTGCGCCGCGCTTAGTTTATAATAATTTTCAGCATTTGAGACCCGGGTAAAAATAAAAATACAGGAAAACAAAATGCAAATTGTAATCAAAATTATCCGCATATAAAAATTTTTAATTACGACAGGCTTGCAAGCGTAAAAATTTGGAATTCTATTGTTTCAGGATATAATATAACTAAGGGGATTATTTATGCAATTATTTTTTTAAATACTTGAAAATCGGCATGGGCATTTAGATTTTTAAAATTGAAAGCAATTGATTTGTTTATTTAAAATTTTAGGTGTTTTAAATGTTTAAAAATAGACAGGAAGCGGGAGAAAAGCTTGCTATTGCATTAGAAAAATACAAAAACAGGGATATAACCGTCCTTAGTTATTCTAAAAATTAGTTCACAAGAGGGTGAAAGTTATCGGAGGTTTTTATGAAAAAATGGGATACTACTAAAGCCAAAGTAAAAAAACAACAGACAAACGATTCAAAAGATCCTTATTTGAATGCTATAGAATATAAAGACATGTCGGTTTGCAGTAAATGCCGCAGTATATATCATGACAAAAGATGGGCTGAAGATAAGGAACTATATAATTTACTTATGAAAGACCCTGAAAAAGTAGTATTTACCGTATGTCCAGCCTGCCGGAAAATTGAGACCAAATATATGGAGGGGGTGGTTGAACTTAAAGGAGATTTTTTGTTTGAGCATAAAGATGAAATTATCAGCCTTATAAAAAATACGGTTGAAAAAGCGGATTATATTGATCCTCTTGAAAAGATTGAAAAAATAAATAT
>JAJZYP010000020.1 GCA_021798015.1 bacterium | reverse complement strand
GTATCTATAGCCCTCAGCGCAAATTCCCGTTCTTCTTCTACTTCTTTCGATGCATCTATCTTAATAAGATACGCAACCGACGCTGGAAAAAGATGATTGCCGGGATCCATCGGGTTATATTTTTTGCGCGGCGCGCTGTTTGATTTTACCTGCAGTTTCCCATCGTTATCTAATTTGGCGGCGAACAGCACTAAATTAATCCAGGATAAAATTAACCTGTCTTTTTCGGGGTAGTTATCCAGGGCCTTTATTTCGGGGATTGTGAAAAAATCTAAAGGAAGTTTTATGTATTTAGGAGTATCTATATCTATATCGGTTTTTTCTAATTTTTTCATTACGTCGTCCATAATATAACTAATTATATAGAATAAAATTTAATGTGTCAAATAGTCAAATAATTTTCTACTTGACTTTATAGAAACATGATATATAATAAAGGTAAAGTAGTTTTATAATTGACCTAATTAATTATGGACAAAGAAATTTTACTTATAAATGAAGCCGCCGCATTTTTAAGGGTTTCAGCCACGACGCTCAGAAGATACATCGGCTCGCGGCAAATAGCCTTCTACAAGCTCAAAGGGAAAATTCTCTTTAGGAAAATTGATTTAGAAAGATTTTTGGATTCTAAGAGAATAGAAAGCTTCGAGGAATTTAAAGGCAAGAATATTCTATGATTAAAAATATAATTTTTTTACTGCAGATAATCCCGATTTCCCCGGCAATGGCAATATCATAAGATGATGGTTCTATGCTATGCAGGTAGATAAAAAAGCCGTCCGGAAGCCCTATGGAAGATTATGTTAAAACAGACCACTTACGGCCGGAACATTTCTAATTTGTTAATTAATAGTGGACAGAAACAGAAATGTAGAAGGCGTCTAAAGTAGTTTTAACAACTCGTAGAGTAGCACTATGAGTGCGAAGCGGAAAAAAGCCCGGATAAGTCCGGTTTTTTCAGAAGGTGCATAGGCAGTCCGCAGGTTAAAATTGGCAGTCCGCATTGGTATTGTTGATTTTGAAATGGCTGCTTGCGACTTTCTCTCTATGTTATACACATAGAAAAAGTCGCAAAGTCGCGAAGAATTTCGTTAGTTGCGCCGAAACGGCGGTATTAACGGACTCGATCACAACATATATAAGTTCCAAAAATTTGGAGTTGCCTTCCGTCCGAAAGGAAAACAGGTTCAGTATTTAACAATCGCTTAGGCGATGTATCGGAACGGGAATAAATACAGAGGTAAATATGGGAAAATTAATCGAGTTTTACAAACAGCACCGACGATTGTTCTTGACGCAGAAGCATCAAAACACCCGCCAGACGGAAAGAGGCAGGGATGCGATGATAGTTCATATCCGGCATAACCTTTTTTGGCTCCTTCGGCAGTTTAAGAAATAGTCTGCTTTTAATTTCCTCGTCGGTTAAAAGAGCAAATTCGTCGTAAGTTGTGCCGGATGATTTAAAGCGGTTCACGTAGAAGCTTACGGTAGAAATAGATATATTGCAGGATAGGGCGATTTTTCTTACGCTAAGCTCTAAGCTGAACAAGCGGATAATTTCCCTCACGGTTTTCACGGTCAGTCTCCTTCA
This sequence comes from bacterium, assembly GCA_021798015.1. Classification (GTDB taxonomy): domain Bacteria; phylum SZUA-79; class SZUA-79; order Acidulodesulfobacterales; family Acidulodesulfobacteraceae; genus Acidulodesulfobacterium. The sequence continues at coordinate 26,245 of JAJZYP010000020.1, read as the reverse complement.
TAAACGACATGCGTTTATATGTTTCATTTAACTTCTCCTTAAAAATTGATTAATTAAAAGAGAAGTTTACTATAGATTCGGACAAAAAGGATTAACCGCCGTTGAGGCGGAGTAAAAGCACACCGGTAATTTAGATTAAATTAGTGTTCGGTTAGGAACGGAAATGCCGTTCGGTTGAAAACGGAATGGGTGTTCGGTTAGGAACGGAATATACAGTCCTTACCCCTCTAATCAAAGAACTGGTAGAAACTGCCCTATCTGCCGAAGTAGAATCCCATATAGCCAAGGATGCTCTTTCCGGCAAAACAAACAGAAAATATGATATAATTTTTACTAATTAACCAATAAAAAATCAGACTGACACGAAATTTTGAACACTACCGAAGCAAATTTACGATGAATGTTATTGCCTTATGAATATATTTCAATCAAGGGATAAAAATCGATACTTAAAGCATTGGTGGCATTCTCCATGGTTCATATTAGCTATATTAGTCTTTGCTTTCGCCCAGGTGCATTTGCATCGCGTTACTTTTGCTATATTAATTCCAACCTTTATAAAGAGCTTTCATTTTACATATCTTGAGGGTGGTATAATTATGAGCGCCTTTTTTTGGAGCCATGCCGCAGTCCAGATTCCTGTCGGAATATTTTCGGATAAATACGGGGCTAACCGAGTAGTTAAGGTATGTGTTACTGTTCTTGCCATTGGGGTTATAGCTTTTGTTTTAAGCCATAACATGATAGAATTTCTCATTTCAAGAGTTCTTATGGGACTGGGCGGTGCCCTTCTGGTGCCCGGAGTATCTATTATAAGAAAAGAAATCCATCCCCGTAATCACGGATTAGCCGTGGGAATTATTACTGCCGGAGGGGCATTTGGGGGAACCTTCGGTTTAATTTTAATTTCATTTTTAATTGGAATCTTTGGTTGGAGATTTTCGTATGCAATTACTATCATTCCTATATTCCTTGCTTTGCTTTTGGTTATTTTATTTATAACGCCGATGACGATTACCAATAAAAGCAACGATATAACAATAGTAGAAAAACCGAAATTCCTTTATTCCGATGTTATTAGAAATCATGCATTATGGCTGTTAAGTTTTTCCGTATTGTTTTTTTTTGGAGCATACTTTAGTTTTTTGACATGGCTGCCATCATTTTTAGTAGACCGTTTTAAGGCTTCGAATTATCAAGCGGGTTCAATAACGAGCCTTGCTACGGCAGGCACTATTATTTCATGGCCGTTATCCGGCTTCTTGGCGGATCGTTTAAATCGTCATGTCGCAATTTTTCGATACAGCCAGTTTCTTAGTTTTCTCTTAATTGCCGTTTTCAGCTTATTAATATTTAGAATTTCTATTACATGGACCATAATCGTATCTTTGATGATGGGTTTGGTTTTCGGCGGAATGTCCCTCCCTTACGTAATCGTTTTGAAATTGTTCCCGTTAGAGTTGGCGGGTACCGCTAACGGCATTATGAATACATTTAGCTTTATCGGAGCCTTATCCATACCGGTAGTTTTAAGCGTAATTATCGGCGATACTGGGAATTTCTCCTTTGCTTTTGGCGTAATGGCGGTCTGTTTTCTACTGGCTTTTGTGTTTTCGTATAATATGTTAAAAATTCCAGAGGGTTTTTGACTTGAGACCTGCGACATCATTTTTAAAATCAAAACACTCTCAATCTTTTAAGACCGATATACGCGAAGACATTGAACTAAGGTTATTTTGCCAGAACCGATAAAAATTTTATTTGGACAAATTAAATTATAAGAGCTAAAAAATGGGGCTTTGTGGTTGGGCAAGGTCAAGCCTTTTGTTCAACTGAAAAATTAATTAATTTAGTAATTAACACAAAAAAGGAGGAGTAATGGCGGATATAAAAGATATTAGACTTGCAAAACATGGTAAAGAGAGGATTTTATGGGCAGAGCGGGATATGCCGGTGTTGTCTTTAATAAAGGAACAGTTTATCGACAAGAAACCTTTTAAGGGTTTAAATATGGGTTTGTGCCTTCATGTTACCGCCGAAACGGCAAATCTTGCAAGAACCCTTAAAGCGGGCGGCGCCAACGTTTACTTTTGCGCCTCCAACCCCCTTTCCACACAGGACGACGTTGCAGCGTCCTTAGTAAAAGACTTTGGGATAGACGTCTATGCAATAATGGGGAATTTTAGTTTGCAATAAACATTATCGGCACCGTTAAATGCACCACTAACTTAAATTAATTTAGTAATTTATTTACTTTAATTTAATTTATTGCTAAAACTGAAAAGGCGTGCTTCTTTTAAGGCCGTTTAAAGTTTACATCCCACACATCGTCAACCGCTTTCTTCAGTGTATCCGGCACTAAATGGCTATACCTTTTCGTCATTTGCGTAGTCCTATGCCCTAACAACTCCCCTGTAATATAAAGCGATGTCCCGTTCATTACCATTTTGCTTGCGAAGACATGTCGCAAATCGTGGATACGCAAATCTTTTAATCCGGCATTTTTACAGGCGGATTTGAAAGAATCCTTAAAATCTTTTACTTTTCCGTTTATGCCGGTAAAAACATATTCCGATTTTCTATCTATGCCGTTTAAAAGCTCTTTTAACGGCTTTGAAACGGGGATATATCTGTCATATTTCGTTTTTGTTCCCTTTATCGCTATTACGTCGTTCTTTAAATCCACGTCGTCCCATTTAAGATTTAATGCTTCGCCTTTCCGGCAGCCGGAATAAATTAAGAACGAGATTAAGTTCTTAGTGAGTTTATTGGCGGCACTCTCGATAAGCTTCTGTATGTCTTCATCGGCCAGGGTTTTTACCCGTTTGAGCTCGTTAAGTTTTTTAATCCTTGTTACCGCGTTATTTTGAATGTAGCCATGTTCGATGCAAAAGTTAAAGAAATGAGATAAAGTCGCTTTTTCAAGATTAATCGACCTAAAATTTATCTCCGATTCTTTCTTCCCGTTGTTTCTTGGGTCATTCAGCATTTCTATCCTTCTTTCCGCCTGGTAATTTTTTATATCCAGAGTAGATATATCCGATAATCTCTTGTTTTCAAAAAACGGAAGGAAATGCATGCCGGCCACGATTTTTCTTTCGATTGTTTTTCTCGTATTGCTGCCCGCAATATTTTTCAGGTAATTTTCCCATGCAGTGCGGAATAAAAGGTGTTTGTTTTTATCGGTCGGCAGACCGTTTTCCCTTTTAATAATGTCGTTCTTGACGGATATTTCTATCTGTTCGGCAAGTTTTTTATCGGTAGTCCGGCAACTTTTCCGGTATCTTTTCCCCTCATAGACGAAGTCATAGAAGTAATATTTGCCGTTTTTTACGATAGACATGACATATCCTCTTATTTTACAAGCGTTTTAATAACCTGGGGATATTATATCACCTATGTGAAAATCTCGCCATAAAAATGATAAAAATGGGTAAAAAACGATTTTATTTGATTAAATATGATAAGAGGTTGGAACAGGAGAACCTTATAAAATACGTGGTGCCGAAGGGGGGAATCGAACCCCCATGAAGTTGCCTTCGCCGGATTTTGAGTCCGGTGCGTCTACCAGTTCCACCACTTCGGCAATATGTTATTAAAATGAGCTTGATTATTATAATGTACTGTTGTAAAATTTTATATTATAATTTATTAAAATTCAAGAAAAAATCTAAAAGTATGAAAATTTATATTTGACAATAATAAAATTAATCGATAAATGATAAATATAGAAATGCGGCCCAAACTTAATTAATTTAAATAAGGGATAAGAATATAATAAGGGGTAAATATAATAAGGGGTAATAGATATGCCGGAACTTAGCGAATCCGATTTACATAAACTTTTTAAAGATGATAAGAATATTCCTTTTAATAAAAATACAAATAAAAAACGGGATACATTGAATCTGTCTATAATTATATTGCTTATCGCTCTTATAGTTATCACATGGTTTTTGATGTATTTGTATTATCTGTCGTATGTAAATTCATCAAAAAAATATAATGGCATTTTAAGTACATTAAGTTTAAATTTAAAAGGGGATATATTAAGATATAATAAAATTAAGACTGATCTTATATTTTTTAAACAGGTAAATAAAAATCAGGTCAACATTTCAAATTTACTATATCTTTTGTCATTACACAGATTTGGCTCGACTTATGTTAAATCTGTAAAGGTTCGGGACGGGCATGTTTTTATTAGCATAATGTCTTTAGACAAAGGATTTATTAAGGGTTTGCGCCTTATGAGGAATTACGCCGTATATTTAAGCATTTACAGTTTACAGATGCATACAGGCAGTTTTAAAATAGCGTCGTTATTCGAAACTAAAATGAAAGGTAATAAAGGCATAGTCGGAATACTCAAAAGCGACAAATTTAATCTATAAACCCGCCGTCCTGTAAATCCTTTATTGCGTTTTGAATTACGGAAGCGGATTTCTTTAATCCCTCTATTTCATTTTCATCTAATGGCGGCTTTATTACCTTCTCTATTCCATCTTTTGAAAGAATAGCCGGAACGCCTGTATATATTCCGTCAATTCCATAATAGTCCTCAAGATAAACGGAAAGGGGCATTATCTGCCTTCTATCTTTTACCATAGATTCGATAATTTCGGCCATTACGACAGCGGGGGCAAATATCGTTCCGCCCTTGAGCGCTATGACCTCGGCGGCGCAGGTTCTTGAATATTCGGCTATTCCTTCAAGTTTTTCTTTGTTATATCCCGGAATCGCATTTAAAGGCACGCTATTAATACTTGCAAGAGAAAATATGGGCGTCATACTATCCCCGTGTTCCCCCAGAAACATTATATCGACATCTTTTGGGTTTAAATCAAAATATGAACCTATAGCGGAACGAAGTCTTGTTGTGTCAAGCATTGTCCCCATACCAAAAACTCTTTTTCTTTCAAAACCGGAAACCTTATAAGCAACATAGGTCATTATATCAACAGGATTAGAAACAACGAATAGAATAGCAGTTTTATTGTATTTAACGATGTTACCGACAATATCTTTTAGAATATGAACATTCTTTTTATTTAAATCGAGTCTTGATTCACCTGGTTTTCTGGGGATACCGGCTGTTATAACGATAATATCGGCATCCTTTGCCGAATCGTAATCGGCGGTTTTAACCCTTGTGTATCCTGTAAGCGAGGTTCCATGGGAGATGTCAAGCATTTCACCTCGCGACAAATTGTGGTTAATATCGATCAAGGTAACCTCTCTCACAATATCTTTAAGAGTTAGAGTATAAGCAAGAGTTGCTCCCAGTCTGCCTGCGCCAATTATGCTAACTTTCATTAAAAAATACCCCCTAAATAATGGATTATTAATATGTAAAATGTCGTTTTAATTTTGAAAAATAGATTATATAATATAACTATCTAAAAAATCAATCAATAATTAATGTCTTTTATTTTTCTATTCCTGTTCTTGAGGGAATGTTTTTAGAATAATAGTGTTTAATTTCATTCATCTCGGTAACCAAATCCGCAATATCAATTATTTCTTTGGGGGCATTTCTTCCAGTTAGTATTAATTCTATATCAGGTTTTTTATTTTTTATTAAGTTTATAACTTCCTCCGTTTTTATTATTCCCAAATTTAAAGCGACATTTACTTCATCCAAAACTAAAATGCTTATATCGTTTTTACCCACGGCAATACCTTCGGCAAGCGTTAAACCTTTCCTATTAAGCTCTATATCTTTTTGTGGAATATTTTCTTTATTAATAAAAAAGGGTCTTCCGACTTGATAAATTTTAATCAAAGGGAAACATTTTTCTATTGCTTTAAATGCTTTAAATTCTCCTGAGTACGAACCGCCCTTTAGAAATTGGATTATTACAGATTTTAAGTTATGTCCGCTTGCTCTCAAAACCTGCCCCAAGGCAGCCGTTGTTTTTCCTTTGCCGTTGCCGGTATAAACTTGAACTAAACCGATTTCAAGGGTTTTTTGAGTGGAGATTTCCTTAAACCAATTATTATGAACGGATAGACTTTTATTATTGTTATTATGATTGTCAGCATTACTACTGCTATTATCGTTTAGATTCATTGAATATTAATATCTGATTGTTTAGGGTCTTTATCGTTATATTAAACAGATGTTTTGCCTTTAAATAGTCTTTTTTGGGTATCTTATATCCGTTAACCCTAAAAAACGATTTAAAGATAACCCTGTTATTTTTAACCTTATAGCTTGATATAAAAGTTCCGACAGCATTTTTAACCTTTACATCTTTAGGAATAAAAACAGGTTTGTAATTTTTTGGAAATTTTAACATTAAAACCGAGTTTTCCGAGAGATTATATCCAAGTCTTAAAGAATATTTTCTATGATTAAGGGCTGTTATTTGAGATAATAATGTCCTTGTTCTGATCGGAAGTCTTATTATTCTGGTGCGGCCATTTCTTCCTGCATAATTTTTAGCCGAAAAAGAAATTTTTTCGATGTATGGTTTGGAAAGACTGTTGCCATTTTCAAAAGAATATTTTGTGAGTTCGGCATTTGGAGCAATGCTGAGGATATTTTTTAAAATGCTATCCCTTTTTTTTCTTTTTGATGTCGATGAATATAAATATCTTTTGTACATATCATAAGCCCCGGTGTATGTGACTGTTGTTTTGACAGCTAAATTTCCATTACTTTTGATAATCTCATACCCTTTTGTCGATATATTGTTTGTCTTAGCAGGAAATATTGGAGTTTTTGCTAATATGCCCTTGCCATTAACAATTATTAAGACATTTCTGCCCTGATCCATTGGAGGAAGATCGCCAAAGGTCGTTACATTAGAGGTTGTATCGGCAAACATAATTTTGCCGTTTTTGAGTTTTATTGCCGTTATTTCGTGGTCAAAAACAAACGGCGTCGGCAGATTAGGATTCATATTTTGAATTTCGGTTGTGGGGATAAGAACAGGGTAGGCTTTAACACCTATTTGATTTAACATTGACGAAAACAGAGTTGCATGGTCCTTGCAATCACCCATCCTGTTTTTGAAAACAGAATTGACCTTGCTTGGCTTATATCCGTCTATGCCAAACTCATATCCGACATATCTGATTTTTTTTGCCACGAAATCATATATAGCTTTAATCTTTTTTAATTCCCCTTCTTTTGACGCGGTTAATTTTTTTATAAATTTGGAAAGATTAATGCCCGGTTTTATCTGGTCTTTCGTAAGATGCGAATACCACCTTGCCACTTCATTCCACGATTTAACCGATGATACCATAACATGAGGAATTATAAGAGATTCAGGCGGTCCCAATTCCTCAGGGGTAATCTTTTTTCTATTCCACATCGTCCATATAAGCGTGGTATTTTTGGAACCGTTAACTATATGCGGTTTTTCGTTAAACAGGTATTCGGCGTACCGGTAGCGAATTCCATTTGGTATAATTAACTTATAAATAGATTTTTTTAAAGGAGAAAGCCCGCCGAAGTAGTCTTCCGTAAAAAAATTATTTTTCATATACGGCTTTATTGTTGTGCTTTTATATTTATAATTAATAATAGATCCCTTGATAAGTCCCGGAAGTTGAATTGTTTTCAATAATTGGTTTGAAAAGATAGGGGCTTCGGGGTTAAACGGGGCGGTAACGGTCGTTAAACCGTTTAAATTTATGTTGATAATATTTCCGTTTGGATTAATAATCTTAATGAAATACACCTTGAGTTTTTGATTTTTTTTAGAAAAAGGAAAACTCAATGTCGAATATTTTTTAATACCCTTTTTATTCAATATTTTTATTATTTCATGTTCCGTTGAAATATCCTCAAAATTTTTTGTAATCCTTTCTTTTGTATAATCAAGCAGAATTTTCGATGAAATATTGGATACTGGGGATTTGATTAATTTGGATTTAATATTGGAATAAGCAAAAGAATTGTTAATATTCGTAAAATTAATTAATAAAATAGGAAGCAAAAATAGTAATCCCTTTTTTAGCATAAAATCTCCTGTTGTCTCTTAATGTTTTATTATATATTATACTTAATATTTAAAACTGGTGCCGGAAGGGGGAATCGAACCCCCACAAGATTAACCTTACACGGCCCTGAACCGTGCGCGTCTACCAGTTCCGCCATTCCGGCGATAAACAAGATATGGATAAATCTTTTTAATGAAAAAATAATTACTTGGTGCTATTATAATACTTATTTATTTCAAAGTTATTTTAAACTTTTTAGTTTTTATTTTATCATAATTTAAGATAAAAATCACAAAAAAATATATGAAAACAATTACAAAGGAAGATATAATTTATTTATTTTCTCAAAAATCCGATGCTCCTCTTTCTTTTACCGATATTAAACATAATCTGAATATCACATCGGCAAAAGCGCTATCATCCGCAAAAAATATCATTGATTTGATGGTGAATAACGGCGAGCTAATACTTACTAAAGGAGAGAAATATGCATACCCGCAAAAATTACACCTAATCCAGGGAAAAGTTCTTTTAAAAAGGCATAATTACGCCTTTGTGAGCGATGACTCCAGCGGCGGGGATATTTTTGTTAAAAATTCTGATATTGGTGATGCGATACCGGGGGACACGGTTATTCTAAAAATAATACCCGATAATCCTTATTATTTAAAAAAGAGGAACAGGGAAAAATCGAAAGCAACGGCTAAACCTAAGGATAGGCGCGGAAGAGTCATAAGGATAATAAAAAGGGAATTAAAAAATTTTAAAGCTGTTGCAAGGGTCGAAAAAAGTATAGCGATTTTAACCCCTATTGCTCCGGCATTCGATGAATCGTTCTATTTTGATTTACATAGATTTAAAGATAGGGATAAATTAAAAAATGGGGTCATAGTAAATGCGATTTTGCCTGATTCTAACGATTTTTCTTCAAGAATAGTATTAGTCGATAAAATATTGGGAGATATCGAGACCATCGGGACGGAAGAAGACATTATTGTAAACAAATATAACATATATAAATCCTTTGATGAACTTGCCGTTAAAGAACTTGATGAAATACCGGCGGATTTTAAGGAAACCGAAGGGAAGAGCGGTGATAGGGCGGATTTAACAAGTTTGCCGTTTATAACGATAGACGGTGAAGATGCCAAAGATTTTGACGATGCCGTTTTTCTTGAAAATTCGGCAGATGATTTAGGAAATAATAAACTTTATGTTGCTATTGCAGATGTTTCTCATTTTGTTAAGCAAGGAAGCCATCTTGACTCGGAAGCTCTTAAAAGAGGAAACTCCTTCTATTTTCCTAGAAAAGTTTACCCCATGCTGCCGGAAAAATTATCTAACGACCTTTGTAGTCTTCTTCCCCAAAAAAGCCGTTTTGTGGTGGTTTGCGAAATAGATATCGACAACAAAGGAAAAATCAATGGGAAAAAGATTTACAAAGGGTTGATAAAAACGTTCGAAAGGTTGACTTATAACGAAGTATATAAATATTTGACACTGCTTGAAACAAAAAAAGCGGAAACTGAAAAAGAAGATATAAACGATAATAAATTCGAAGAATTAAATAACAAGATGTCCCCAATAAAAGAGATGTTATTGGAAATGAAAAGGCTTGCCGGAATTTTAAGGAATAAGAGAATTATGAACGGCAGTTTGGATTTCGATTCCATTTCAAGCAAAATTATCTTAAATGAGGATAATGAAGTTATAGGAGTTATTCCCGAAGAAAGAAACTTTGCGCATGAATTAATAGAGGATTTTATGATTACCGCAAACTGCGCAGTGGCACAGTTCATAGAGTTAAAAAAAGTCCCCGGGATTTACAGAGTTCATGAAAAACCCGATGAGGAAAAAGTGGGGGAGTTTTTAAAGGTATTAAAATATTTTAAACTTTCATTTCCCCGAGATTCTTTGAACAAAGCCAAAGACTATCAAGCGATGTTAAATAAATTAAAGGAAATGCCCCTGTCTTCTTTTTTAGAACAGGCTTTTTTGAGGTCAATGAAAGTTGCGGTATATTCGCCCGTCAATATTCATCACTTTGGGCTTGCCTTAAAATCTTATACCCATTTTACTTCACCAATTAGAAGATATGCCGATTTGGCGGTGCACAGGATTCTTAACTATATTTTATATGATTACAACGATAATAAAGAAATGCCTGTATGGTTAAATTTGGATAATTTAAAAGCGGTTTCCAATGCCATTTCAAGGAGGGAAAAGCTTTCGGCCGATGCGGAAAGGGAGTATTCCGAATTTAAAAAAATGCAATTTTTAAAGAAAAATAGCCAAAAGGTTTACGAAGGATTTATTACAAATGTTATAAACTTTGGTTTTTTTGTTGATATAGCGGGGTTTTTTATTCAGGGTTTTGTTCATGTTTCTACGATAGCAGATGATTATTATGAATATAACGATAACACAAAAACGCTCAAAGGAAGGCACAATAAAGTCATTTTTAAAATAGGAGACCGAATTTTAGTTAGCGTATATTCTATTGACCTTTTAAAGCGTGAAATAGATTTAAGATTTATTAAATTTTATGAAGATAACAAGGTGAGCCCCACAGGGCTTGCGTCTCACTGATTTTTAATTAATATTGGCATTAATGAAATATGAAAATAGTCGATTTTTTCAGGTTTATAAGAGCTGTTAAAAGGGTAAGAAAGGTATCTCTTATATTTGCAAAACACGGTTTTTATCAAGTCATAACAAATATAGGTTTATCCAAATTTTTTATTTTTAGAAAATATCTTAAATCAACCTATCCCGTTGACGATTTTCAAAATGTTCCCCCTGAAATAAGACTTAGGTACGCATTGGAAGAACTTGGACCGACTTTTATAAAGCTCGGTCAAATATTTTCTCAGGAAATAACCATGCTCCCGCTAAAATATATTACCGAATTAAAAAAGCTTCAGGATAGCGTTCAACTAAATTACCTCACATTTGACGAGATTAAAAGTATTGTCAAAAAAGAATTGGGAAAGGATTTAGACGATATCTTCAGCAGTTTTGACGAAAATCCTGTGGCTTCGGCTTCTCTCGCCCAGGTTCATAAAGCTGTTTTGAAAGACGGAACCGTTGTTGCGGTTAAAATTAAAAAAAGGGATGTCGATACAATCATTAAAAATGATTTAGATGTGCTTTATTTTATCGTAAATATTATAAAAAATCCTCTCAGAGAGCTTCTTTACATAAATAATGTAGAGGAATTATATAAGGAGTTCAGAAAAAATATTCTAACTGAATTAGATTTTTTAACGGAAGCGGGATATACGGAAAAAATTAGAAGAAGCAATGCAGATAAAGATTTCGTTGTAATACCGAGAATTTATTGGGACTATTCAACTAGTTCTTTATTGGTAGAGGATTTTATTCACGGGATAAAAGTGAATGATGTGGATGAACTGTTAAAAAGGGGTTATAACACTAAAAGCATTCTTAAAATATTTTTAAACCATTTTTTAAAACAGATATTTATAATTGGGTATTTTAATGCCGACCCGCATCCCGGCAATGTTTTTGTAATAAATTTTAATATGATCGGTATAATAGATTTTGGTTCCATCGGGATGCTTACCATGGATTTAAGAAAAAAGAGTCTGGAATACCTTATAAATTTTATTAGAGGAAATTATGAAGAGACGGCAACCCAATTTATACAAATCTGTATGGGCGACCTTACCGAAAAAGAGGAAGAGGAGTTTAAATTTGAACTTATGGAGTTTATAGAAAGTTTTTTCAATAAGCCTTTTAAAGATATTTACAGTACCGAGATTCTATTTGAAACATTAAAAATAGGACAAAGGCATAATCTTATCGTTCCCGCCGAATTATCGCTTTTATTTAAGGCATTGTTATCCATAGAATCCATTGCAAAAATTCTCGATCCAGATTTTTCTTTTATTAACTCGGGAACCGAATTTTTTGATTTCGATGCTTTGATAAATAAAAAAACTGCGGTAAAGGATGTTAAAGAATCTATAATGGATAAATTAGAAAATTATATAGATTTTTTGGGAGGTTTTCCAAAGAAGGCAGATAAGATTCTTAAAAAGATGTCCGAAGATAATTTTTCTATAGATTTTATCCATAAGGGTTTGGAAGGTCTTATAAACGAAATAGAAAAATCAAGTAAAAGGCTTACTATGGGGATTTTAATAGTCGCCCTTATTATATCTTCAGCTTTACTTATGTTTCTGGGTAGTAAGTCGATGCACTGGATGGTATCGATGGGAACTATCGGGTGGATTCTGGGTTTTTTGTATATTGTTATTTTGATGTTCAGAAGATTAAAGTAAAACTATAAAAAAATTAATTACAATATTACAATATTAAATCCGAGGGAGAGATAGGAATTGAAAATTTTAGAAATTAGTGAATTTAATTTTAATTTTAAAAATTCTGTAATTACCATAGGAAGTTTTGACGGCATTCATTTAGGTCATAGAAAATTAATGGAACTCACAAAAGATTCGGCTTTAAAATTAAATTTACCTTCCGTAGTGCTTACTTTTCATCCGCATCCGTTAAAAGTCCTTCACCCGGAGGGAAAAGTCCATTTAATAACAACATTTGAAAAAAAGATTGAGCTTATAAAAGCAATCGGCATCGATTATTTAATCTATATAACTTTCACGCCAGAATTTGCAAGTATGACGCCGGAGGATTTTATTGAAAATGTCATAGTTAAAAAATTAAATCCTGTCAAAATTATTGTTGGTCATGATTTTGCTTTTGGCATTGGAAAATCCGGAAATATTGCTCTCCTCGAAAAATTAGCTAATAAGCTTAATTTCGATCTAATGGTTGTTAGTCCTATTAAAATCGGTAATAAAATAGTTTCCAGCACACTTATAAGGAGATTGGTTTTATCCGGCAAGGTTTGTGCCGTAAAAAGATTTTTAGGAAGGCATTATTCTGTCCACGGGAAGGTTGTTAAGGGCAGCGGCAGGGGGAAAAAACTTGGATACCCCACGGCAAATATTATTCCGGAAGAGGAGCTTTTTCCTAAAGACGGGGTATATGCCACTCTTGTAAAAATAGATAACGAGTTTCACGATTCGGCAACAAATATTGGCTCAAACCCCACCTTTGAAGAAGAAATAAGGAGAATAGAGACCTATATATTTAATTTCAATAAGGACTTATATGATAAAGAAATAGAGGTATTTTTTGTCGCAAGACTGAGACCTGAAATAAAATTTGACAATTCTACTGAACTTGAAAATAGAATTAAAAAGGATATAGCCTTGACAACCCTTATCTTAAGCAAAGAACATATGACTACGATTTAGAAGATTGATTTTTTTGAAAAAATTTAATAAAATGAATCATTATGATGATAAGAAAATTGATTAAGACTAAAAAATTTAAAGTTTTCTTATTGAGCCTTTTTACATCTTTGCTCATTTTAATAGTGGGTTTTTTTGCTTCCGAGACATATGCCCTTTTTTCCGCATTATATTCAAAAAACGGTACATTTTATTCGTTTAAACAATCTAATATGGTTTTTTTTAGCGGTAATAACAGACTTAAACTTGCTTACCCCAATCTATTTAATAATTTTCATAATGGCGCATTTTATTACTTCTTTGCGATTTCTTTAATATTATCGGCAGTCCTGATTATCTTTATGTTCGTTTATTTTTATAGGCTTATAGACAAACAAGAGGGAACACTTTTAACCTTAAAATCCGTCGAAAAAAGCATATTGGAGATACCATCTACTATTTTACACGAAATTAAAGGCAATATTAACTCGTTATCTATAAATTCAAAGGTCTTGGGGGCGCGTGTTGCTAAAGTTAAGGATTTTGATGGAGAAAAAGGAGACATCGTAAGAATTAGCAGTGCTATAGAGACAGAGACGAATAGATTAGCGCAAACAATGGAGAATATCCTTAAATTTACAAAAGATTATCATCTTAATCTTGCGGAAATTAACCTTTTAGACTTGCTAAACGGGGTGATTGAAACTTTAACACCTAAAGCTATAAAGAAAGGAATTAATCTGTCGCTTTCCGTAGATAAAGATATTTTTATTAAAATGGATAAGGATTTAATGGAACAGGTCTTTACTAATTTGGTTTCCAATGCCATAGAATCTTATGACGATGAAAAAGGGCATGTTTTAATACATTCTTCTTTTTATCTTAAAAAGGTGTTAGTGATAATCGAAGATAACGGAAGAGGTATGAAAAAAGAAATAATTAAAAGAATTGACGAACCGTTTTTTACCACAAAAAAAAATGGCGTAGGATTGGGGCTTGCATTAGTAAAAAAGATTTTAGATGCTCACGGCTTTAAGATGAATATCGAATCATATTATACCAAAGGAACAAAGGTTTCGGTTATATTAATGGATTTCGAGAATTAACTCCGCCCAAGTCTCGACCATCTTCCATAAAGGGAGCCGTGAATATTAAAAAATAATAAATTGTAAATTTATAATATCTCAAAAATGAAAGAATTATTCCAAGCTACCGCAATATTAATAGTCGAAGACGATGAAGCCTCTCGTTTGGGGCTTTTTGAGTTTATAAAACTTGAGGGTTATGCTGTTTTTGAGGCAGATAGTGTTAGCGCCGCTTTAAATATTTTAAATTCAAATAATAATATAGACATTATTATTACCGATCTTAAACTTCCGGATGGAACCGGGCTGGATTTGTTAAGGAATATAAAGGAAGACAAGATTCAAAGTTCAGAGGTTGTGATTACCACCGGGTTTAGCTCGGTAAAAAGTGCCGTTGAAGCCATTAAGCTTGGCGCTTATGATTATATAACGAAGCCTATAAATCTCGATGAACTTGGTTTGATAATTAAACGAATAATATCGAATAAAAGACTTATCGATGAAATTAACATTTTAAAGACAAGGCTCGATGAAAGGTTTAATTTTGGAAATTTAATAACTTCGTCAAAGAAGATGATAGATATTGTAAACACGGCTGTAGCCGTGGCAGATAAAAATTCTACTGTTTTAATAGAAGGGGAATCAGGAACAGGCAAAGAACTACTGGCAAATATCATCGTAAATAACAGTCAGAGAAAAAATAAACCTTTTATAAAGGTGAACTGTGCCGCACTTTCCGAATCTATTTTAGAAAGCGAGCTTTTTGGGCATGAAAAGGGGGCTTACACGGGGGCGGATTCGCTTTATAAAGGCAGATTTGAGATAGCGGATGGAGGCACCATCTTTCTTGATGAAATCGGTGAAATTTCGTTAAAGACACAGTCAAAAATATTGCGTGTTCTTCAGGAAAAAGAGTTCGAAAGGGTTGGCGGCAATAAGACGATTAAGGTGAATATAAGGGTCATCGCCGCTTCTCAGGACATCGAAAGAAAGGTTAAAAGAGGGGAATTCAGGCAGGATTTATATTACAGATTGAATGTAGTAAACCTGAAACTTATACCGCTTAGGGAAAGAAAGGAAGATATACCATTTTTGATAAAAAAATTTCTGGAGGATTTTTCTAAAGAAAACGGCAAAAATATCAAAGGGTTAAATAAGAATGCCCTTGATATTTTATTGAACGATGACTTTCCTGGCAATGTTAGAGAGCTAAAAAATGCAATTGAATTTATGACGGCTATTTCAGGCAGCGAAATTTTGGATGAATCTATGCTTCCAAATTACTTAAAAGAAAGATCGCATGGTCAGTCCCGCCCGCTAAAGCGGGAATCCATAGAAATTTTAAATTCAGAAGATTATATAAAAATACCTTTTAACTTAACCCTTGAAGAGGCAGAAAACTTGATTATACAAAAAACTTTAGAGCGAAATGCTTATAATAAGATAAAAACCGCAAATGATTTAAATATTGGATTAAAGACAATTTATAGAAAACTTAACAATGTATTTCAGGGATAACCGATTTAATAATGTTCCGTTCGCATTTTCCTTATATATCGTTTCACCTCTTTTGATTTCTTTATTTTATAAGACTTCTTAAAATATTTCATCGCCTTTTTATAATTTTTTAACATAAAATAATCCATCCCCAGGTGTTTTAGGACAGTGGACGATTTGCCAAGTTTTTTAAGCGCAAGCTTAAAATATTTTACCGCCTTATTGTATTCTTTGTATCTATAATATACAAATCCAAGGCTATCTAAAATGTAAGGCGAGTTTTTATCCACCTTTAAGGCTTTTTCTATCATAATTTTTGCCTTTCTTAAATCTTTATTTTTTACCGCGAGATCATATCCGACAAAGTTGAGAGCCTCCGCATTTAACGGGTCTATTTTTAAGATTTTTTGCATTACCGAATTGGCTTTTTTTTCTTCTTTTAAAGAGTGATATGTCGAACCAAGCTCATATAAAAGGGCGGTATTATCAGGAAAATATTTAAGTCCCTTTTGTATGGCATTTTTTGATTCGTTAAAGTTTTTTATTTCAGCTAAAGCAATTGCCGAAAAGTAATAAACCTTCAAATTTTTCTTTAATCGAGGATTGGTTAATAATGTGTTTACAATACCTTTTATCTTCGCCTTGTATTTATCATTTTTGTTTTTTTTATAAAGAATTAAATAAATTTCTACTTCCTCAAGCTTTGCATCCACATAATGTTTTCCAAATTGAAGTTTATCTAGATAAATCAATCCTTTTGCGTATTTTTTCTGGAATACATAAGAAAGACCGATAAAAAAAAGGGAGTTATTTTTGAAGTTTAACATATTTTTATCTTTCTTTGCGATATTCAGAAAATTAAAAAAATGCTTTCTGGCGGTGACATATTTTTTTATTGCGTAATTAAGCACTGCCGATTGATAAAGCGCTGTTTTGGAATATGGGTCTATTTTTAAGTATCCGTCAAATACATTGATGGCGTTTTCTTCTTTTCCTGAAAGGATATAAATAGCTGCAAGTTGAAAATACCCTTTTTTAAAATAGGGGTCTATTTTGATAAGCTGCCGTAAGTTTTCTTTGGCTTTTTGCGTTTTGTTTTCGGCAATATAGATTTTAGACAATATATAGTAAGCGTTCATATTGTCAGGATAGTTTAATTTTATAATATTCAGGTATAATATTGCCGTTTTTAAGTCTTTTTTATAAATATAAAGGTTTGAAATAAACAAAAGCGCCTTTAAGTTAAATGGATCTTTTTTAAGAATAGATTTAAGAATTCCGATAGATTTTTCAAGATTATTATTTTCAGCCAGTATTTTTGCCTTAAGGATTAAATACTTTACATCGTTTTTAGTTAGTTTTTTGTTTAATTTAATCTTTTTTGATTTTATGGCAAGGTTAATGTAAAATAAAGACTTTTTATATTCCTTATTTTTGAAATAAACCCTTGAAAGAATATAATACCAGTAATAGTTATTTAATTTTTTGGTTTCTTCTTTAAAATTTTTTATTGCGGGAACATAATCATTATTGTCATAATAAATAAAACCTGTGACTATATTGTTAATATTTTTTGAATTTAAAGAATTTAAAGGTTTCAAAGATACGGGTTTTGTTACCGCGCCAAAGGAGGAACTGAAAATGCCCGTCATAAAAGTTGAAAATAAAAATATAATAAAAGCAAACAAAAACAGCCTTTTTAATTCCTTAAGTCTTTCGATAGCAGAATGAAAAATTCTGTATTCCCCTTTTTCCCTTTTATGCATGATTTTTTTACTCCAATGGTCGTGAGATTTAAATTTTTTGAAAATTCTATTAAATCATCTATAATTAATTTGTGTATGTTCTCATCCTTTACGATACCCTTTTTAATGGTACTTTTATTTTCAGTTTCAAACTGAGGTTTTATTAATGACAGTATTAAACCGTTATCTTTTAAAAATTTAGGGATATGAGGAAAAACCTTTTTCAGCGATATAAACGATACGTCGCATACTGCTAAATCAAGCCTTTCTCCTATTTCTTCATATGGGAGATATTTTATATTTACATTTTCAAGATTTTTAATTTTGTCGTTATTTCTGAGGGAATAGTGGAGTTGTCCATATCCGACATCTATGCAATATATAAAATCTGCGCCTTCTTTTAAAAGGCAGTCAGTAAATCCCCCGGTTGAAGCGCCAATATCTATAACCCTTTTACCTTTTACGCTTAAGCTAAAGCCTGTCAACGCGCCTTTTAATTTTAGCCCGCCTCTCGAGACATAGGGGTTTGTTTCTTTAATACTTATGTTGCTTTCGGGATTGACTAAAGTACCTGGCTTTGTGCAGATATTTCCGTTTACTGATACTTTGCCCTCCATTATCAATGACGATGCCCTGGTTCTGGTTAGAGAGTGCACGGGCGAGGTATCAGTAAGAAGAATATCTAATCTTAATTTTTTCATTGTTTATATTAAAAAAAAGATTTATAGAATCACTAAGCCCTTCCTCGGAGAAACCTGCATTGGCGAGAAGTTCTTTTCTTGAACCATGTTCGATATAGCTATTTTTAAGCGATAATATTTTGTATTCCATATTTAGCATAGAAGTATTCTGGCTCAGGATGGTTAAGAGTTTAGATCCAAATCCCGAATACTCGACATTTTCTTCTACCGTCATAATCTTTTTAGCTTTTTTTATTTTATTTATCAGTTTATTGGATATCGGAGATATAAACCTTGCATTAATAAGTCCTATCTTATGGCTTTTATCTGCTATATCTTCGTTTATTTTGCATAGTATATTTTTTATAATTTCGGTGTGGGGGGCGCCAAGGCTAATTATAATGTTTTCGTCATAATTTTGCAGAATCTCAAATTCTCCCTCATTTATTATTGCCACCTCGTCTATGTTGGGCGGTTCAAAATATGGAATTTCTATTTTAGGGTATCTTATTGCAACAGGTTTATTGTATAAAAGCGCGCTTTTAACCATTTGCATAAGTTCATATTCATCTTTTGGAGACATAAAAATTAAGTTAGGGATGTAATTTAAAAAAGAAATATCAAATATTCCCTGATGTGTTGCCCCATCCTCGCCGGCAATACCTGCTCTGTCTATACAAAATACGACTGGAAGATTTTGAAGGCATATATCGTGAATTATCTGGTCCAAAGAGCGTTGAAGAAAGGTGGAATAAATAAATACAAATGGCTTTAACCCTGACGCCGCTGAACCTGCTGCAAAGGTAGATGCATGCTCTTCGGCTATGCCGACATCGAAAAACCTTTCAGGAAAGACCTTTGAGAATTTAGAAAGCCCCGTGCCGTCAGGCATCGCCGCAGTAATTGCAATTATCCTGTCATTCTTCTTTGCAAGGTTAATTAGAAAGCTTGATGCAACATCTCCATAAGTAATATTACCCGTCTTTTTTAGAGTTAATCCCGTGTTTTTGTCAAAAGCGGATATTCCATGAAACAAAGATGGATTTTTTTCGGATGGTTCATAACCCTTTCCTTTTTTTGTTATTATATGCAAAAGGATGGGTTTTTTTATTTTTTTTATATTGTCGAAAGAGTCTAAAAGGTGGTCTATGTTGTGTCCGTCAATCGGACCTATATAAGTGAAGCCCAATTCTTCAAAAATAATTCCCGGAACTATCAGATTTTTAAAAGACTCTTCAAATTTTGATGCAAGTCTTGCAACCTGGCTGCCAAATAAGGGAATGGATTTTAGAAATTTTTCGGTTTCATTTCTTATACCTTGGTAAAAATTACCGGTCATTATTTTATTGAGATAATTTGAAATTGCCCCGACATTTTTTGAAATAGACATTTCGTTATCGTTTAAAATTACCACGATGTCTTTTTTTAAAGCTCCGGCATGATTTAAACCTTCCAGAGCAATGCCGTTGGATATAGATGCATCGCCTATTACCGCAATAACTCTGCCTGCATTATCTTTTTTTAACAAATCTTGGGCGATACTTATACCAAGGGCGGCAGATATGGAAGTTCCTGCATGACCTGTTCCAAAAAAGTCGTATTCGCTTTCGTTTATGGACGGAAATCCTGAGATGCCGCCCAATTTTCTGATGGTTGCAAAATTATCTTTCCTGCCAGTAAGAATCTTATATGAATACGACTGATGTCCTACATCCCATATTATTTTATCGGAATTTTCTATATCGAATGACTTTAAAAGGGCAAGGGTAAGTTCTACCACTCCCAGGCTTGACGCAAGATGCCCGCCATTTTTTGAGCAGGCGGATATTATCTCTTCCCTGAGTTCTTTAGCAAGAATTTTAAGGTCTTCGGTAGGTAAAGTTTTTACGTCGCCGGGTTTTTTTATATTGTCTAAAAGCATAACGGTCAATTTATTCTATTTGTAAGATGATATGTAAATTCTATCAGAGCATCAGATTTAGCGCCCGTTTTATTAAGGTAGAACAGCGCTTTTTCATTGTATTTGTTAATTAATTCGTATGTTTTTTCAAGTCCGATGTCGGAGGCAATCGTGTATTTATTATTGGCTTTATCGATGCCTGTTGTTTTTCCCAAAATTTCCTTATTTCCTGTAATGCCAAGGACATCGTCAATAGTTTGGAAGGCAAGACCTAAATACGTGCCGAATTTTTTAAAATTGCCTACAACTGAGTCATCCCCTCCCGCTAAAATTACCCCCATTGCGCAAGCTGCGCTAATAAGGCTTGCCGTTTTATTTTCGTTTATATATTCAATGTTTTCAAAACCGATAGGCGCTCCAAATGAATTGACATCGAGAAACTGTCCTCCTACAAGCCCGCTTATACCCGAGGCATAAGAAAGTTCTTGTATTATCTTGATAATTTTTTTTGGATCAAATCCTTCGGTATATTCTTTATCTGAAAGAATAACAAAGGCTTCGGTAAGGAGAGCGTCTCCGGCAAGTATTGCGGAGGCTTCTCCAAATACTATATGATTTGCGGGTTTTCCTCTTCTTAAGTTGTCGTTGTCCATTGCCGGAAGGTCATCATGTATTAAAGAATATGAGTGTATTAATTCAAGAGACGATGCAAAAGGAAGAAGCCTTTTTTTATCTAAAAAACCGAGGCTTTCCGCGGCAATTAAAAGAATTATGGGTCTGATTCTTTTTGCAGGCGTGGTTAAAGTATATAATATTGCGTCATTAAGCGAAAATTTATTGTGAGGAAATTTTTTATCGCATACCTTTTTATCGAAATGAGCTTTTATAAAATCGTTAATTAAATTTTTATTTTCCTCAATATATTTTTCTATGTTAGTCATATTTTCTTAAAATAAATCAGAATATTTATATTGCCTTAGTCGACTTCAAGCGGTTTTGTTAATAAGGATGAGGCGAGTTTCGCTGAACCTGCGGTTCGCTGATCTAAAGGTTGTTCGCCCGTAATGTTATTTTTTACGGTCAGTTCTTCAACCCTTTTTTCCGCCGACTCAACCTTTTTCATTAAATAGTTGGAGTATTTAATACCCTCTTCATAGACTTTGATTGCTTCTTCGAGACCAAGATCGCCTCTTTCTAAGCTTAAAACGTTTTCCTCCAATTTTTTGAGGGCTTCCTCAAAAGTCATATTATTTAAATTACTTATGTTTATATCTTCTTTTTCTCCCATAATTAAAATTATAAAATAAAAGCTAAAAATTATCAATATAACTTTTAATAAAAAAGGTATTGAAAAAAATAAATCTATTTTGTATTATTAAATTATTATTAATTTTTTAAATAAGCAAAGTAAAAAATAAGTAAATTAAAAAGTTAAATAAATTCAGGAGGCTAAAATGCTGACGCTTGGTTCTTTTATAACCTTTAAAAATCTTTTTTATTTATTAGTTTTGCTTGGCGCGGTAATAATGCTTTCGAACATGATTATAGCGGCCTCTCTAAAAAACAAAATACCTGGAGGATTTGTTGGAAAATGGCTTACGATAATGTGGTTTTTTATGTTTTTTTTCTTTTTGGCGGAAGCAGGCGCGTTCTTTTTTATCACATCTCTTAATAACATAAATTTATCTTATTTTCTTATCGGCTTGGTATTATTTTTTGGTTCCGTTTTTGTGCTTGTGGTCAATAGATTTGTTTACCATTTAATTAAAGAATTAGCGTTAGATAAATAAAGCCGATATTAATAATTTAATTAGTCATACTAACTAAATAGTCACAATTCTAAATAGTCACAATTTTTAAAAAACATTTAAAGATAAGGACGAATTATTATGGATGTAAAAGGAAATATAACAAATCTTGAACTCTTCGATGTTTTAAGATTTTTAGAAATTTCCAAAAAAACAGGGGTGTTAAACCTTCGCTTTGAAAATTTTGCTTCAAAACTTTTCATAAAAGACGGTATGCTATATTTTCTTTCTATTTCCGAGAACTCAATTTTGGAAAAATTAGTCATGAAATTACTCAACCTAAATAAACAAGACTATTTACAAATGCTTGAAAAATACAGAACATACTACAAAACAACCGCAGGTTTCGATATATATTTTTTTAAATCGGATGCAATCCCTGAAGGCAAAGAGCATGAATTCACTTCTAATTACATATCCGAAGTCTTAAATTATATACTGTTTTTAACCAATGGAGAATTTGCCTTCGACGAAAAACCATTACCCGATGTTATAAATTTTGCTTCCCCGATGAATTTTTTACCTGTCCTTACCGAATGCAAAAAAAGGAGGGATGAACTTGCGGTAATGACAAAGGTTATCCCATCTAAAAATTATATCCCGGTTGTTGTAACGAATAGAATAGGTAATTCAAGACCTCTTTCGCTAACCCCCCCCATCTGGAATGTACTTTCCCTTGTCGATGGAAAAAGAAGCATAAATCAGATTATCGTATTATCTATCGAAAATGATTTTTTCGTTTTAAAAACATTATATAATCTATTGCAAAGCGGATATGTTAGCCTTGAATCCCCTCAAAATGAAGGAGTTAAAGGTGCCGATGTCATTAACTCCATAAAAAACATATTAAGAGAACAGTTAGGCAACAAGGCTGATAAAATACCTATAAATTTTAACAACGTAAAGTTAGACAAGCAGTCTTTAGTGAAGGTCGTGCAGGATATCGAAAGATATGTTTATATGTTTATAGATGATAAAAAGGCTGCAAAGATTGATTATCTTTTGAAGCAGTTATTAATAGGTATTTGATATGGAAAGGCAAAAAGATTTCAATCTTTTTGACAATCCCCTTTTGACAGGCATTTTTGGTTATAATATAAAATATTCCCTTTCTCCGTTAATACATAACAAAATGTCGGAACTTTCCAAAACACGCCTCTGCTTTGGAAGTTTTGATGTTCCCCCTGAAATATTCCCAATTGCTTTTAATGGATTTAAAAACCTTAAACTAAAAGGAGCTAATGTTACCCAACCTTATAAAATAGAGGTATTAAATTATATAGAATATTTAAGCGGCGAGGCTAAACTGATAGGTGCGGTCAATACGGTAAATCTTGAAGATGACGGCCTTTATAAAGGTTATAATACCGACACAACCAGTTTTAAGAAAAGTGTCGGATATGAATTCGGGATAGAATTAAAAAATAAAAATGCTTTAATTTTAGGCGCCGGCGGGGCTTCTCGGGCTGTTTTACATTCGTTAATAAAAGAGGGTGCGCGGGAGATTTTAATAATAAACCGCAATGAAAGCAATGCAAAAAGGCTATTTGAAGAGGCAAATTTATGGAAAAAGATTTTAAATTCAATGTCCGAAGTCTTTTATTCCGGCTTTAATTTAACGAGTATTTCGGATGGCAGATTCTTTGAAAAGTGTGATATTATTATTAATACCATAACACCTTCGGAAGGCAGTTTTGAATTAATTAAATCTCTTCCTTTAAAAAATTTAAGCATCAAATCTTTTGCTATGGATATTTCTTATAACCCGCCTTTAACCCCGTTTCTTGAATTTTTAAACGGTAGGGTTCTAAAGTCTGCCAATGGTTTATCTATGCTGCTATTTCAGGCGATAGAAAGCTTTTATATATGGACGGGTAAGAGGGTTGATTTGAGCGCGCTTAAAAGTGTATTATAAATTTTATTTTTATATAATAAAATTTATATGGTAAAATAAGACGGTGAATTAAATTGAAAAAGGTTTAAAAGTATGGATAACAATTTTATGTCATCTAATAAATATCCCGGTGATAAAATCGGTGAAATTTTAGTAAAGCGCGGAATCGCAAAAAAAGATGAGGTATCTAATGCTTTATTAATACAGGAAAGGATACGTTCAGGTATTGCAAAAGGTGAAAAACTTCAGGATATTAAGTTGGGCGAGATTCTTGTAAAAAACGGGGTTATAACTATGGATGCATTAAGTAGAGCTCTTGAAGAACAGAAGCGGATCGGAGGCAGCATCGGCAGACAACTTACAAAGTTGGGATTTTTAAAGGATTCTGAATTAGTTTCTTTTTTATCTAAAGAATTTGGTGCGGCAACGGTTAATTTGCTTGATGGAGAAATACCTGAAAGCGTTATAAAACTTATTCCGCCCGACTTAGCTGTTAAGTATCAGGTTGTTCCCTTTAAAAGACAGGGGAATACCTTGTATCTCGCGGTATCGGATCCTACAAAGGTGGGAGTGCTCGACGATATAAAGTTTTTAACTGGCCTTAACGTCGAGGTTGTTGTCTCCTCGGAAAGCGAAATTGCCCAGGCATTGTCGACATATTACAATGCATCGACTATATTAACCGAAAATAAAGATTATTTAAGTTCAATAGCTATCGAAGAAAGCAACGAAGAAGTTGATATATCGGAACTTCAACGGTCGTCCTCCGATCAGCCCATTATTAAATTTGTCAACAAGGTTCTTTTTGATGCGGTCAAAACTGGTGCAAGCGATATTCACATGGAGCCTTACGAGTCTATTGTACGAGTCAGGTATCGAATGGACGGTAAGTTGATTGAACAGATGAAACTTCCAGGACAACTTAAAAATCCGATTATTTCAAGATTAAAGATTATGTCTCAGATGGATATAGCAGAACGAAGATTGCCTCAGGATGGCCGTATAAAGGCTAAAATGGATGGTAAAGAGGTGGACATGAGGGTGTCATGCCTTCCGACATTATTTGGAGAAAAGATTGTCATAAGAGTGCTCGATAAATCAAATCTTCAACTTGATATGAGAAAGTTGGGTTTTTCGGAATCACAGCTCTCCGATTTTAAATCCGCCATTCATAAACCTTACGGTATGATTTTAGTAACAGGACCGACAGGTTCGGGAAAAACGACCACCCTTTACAGCGCATTGTCCGATCTAAATAAGCCCGATGTTAATATTTCAACGGCGGAAGACCCTGTTGAATATAATATTCAAGGAATTAATCAGGTACATATAAACGAAGAAATAGGCTTAACCTTTGCGCAGGCGTTAAGATCGTTTTTAAGGCAGGATCCTGATGTGATTATGGTTGGGGAAATCAGAGATTTGGAAACAGCCGAGATTGCTATTAAGGCTGCTTTGACCGGTCATTTAGTTCTTTCCACGATTCATACGAATAACGCGTCTTCCACGATATCGAGGCTTATAAACATGAAAGTCGAACCGTTTTTGGTTGCCTCCAGTTTAAATCTTATAATTGCTCAAAGGCTTATAAGGAAATTATGCAATGAGTGTAAAAGTGCTTATTATCCTGAAATAAGTGTTTTAAAGGGATTGGGATTTGACCAGGGCGAAATCCAAAATAAACGTTTTTATAATGCTAAAGGGTGTTCCGTTTGCAATAAAACCGGATATAAGGGAAGAATTGCAATTTATGAAGTCCTTAATGTTCGGGATGAAATTAAAGGTTTAATATATGAAGATGCAAACGAGTTTGAAATCGAGAAACTTGCCGTAAAAAACGGGATGAAGACATTGAGGGAATCGGCAAAAGAAAAATTTCTGGAAGGAATTACATCGCTCCAGGAGATTATTCAATATATGGAAGGAGAGGATTTGGAATAAAACTTAATCCTTATGTGAATAATTGATGTATAAGTTATTTATATATTGCTTTCGAGAGGTTAAGGGGGGGCTGTTCCTTTACATTAGATCCTCAATATAAATAAATTCCTTGACATAACTTAATATAAATAGTTATATATTATATATAAAAATAGAATTATTAACTTAATGTTGATGATATTAATCAAAAGGTTAATATATGCCGTCGATTGCCGATTTATTAAAAACAACTGTAGATCAAGGTGCTTCAGACCTTCATATAGCCGCAGGAACACCCCCTCAAATTAGACTGAGAGGGTCGCTTATTCCATTAAACCTACCCGTATTAACCCCGTCGGATACCCAAGGTATCTGTTATAGTGTTATAACAGATTTACAGAAAAAAAAGTTCGAAGAAACACATGAACTGGATTTTTCATTTAGCCAGAAGGATGTTTCGAGATTCAGGGGAAATTTATAT
>JAJZYP010000108.1 GCA_021798015.1 bacterium | reverse complement strand
GTCCATTCCAGCTTCTCAGTTTGTTTTCTTGTCGGATATAACCGATATTTATAAGTTTTAAGCATTTTGCGACTCTACATATTTTTTTAGTATATCTAAAGTTACCTGCCCTGTCGTTGCAAGAAAATAAGAAATATTCTCATTTGTATGCTTATAAACGCATGTCGTTTATACAAATGAGAATGCCACAGATGCCCTTTCCATAATTGTTTCTTAATTTCTGGAAACTCCCGAAATAATAATCTTGCCGAAACGGATTTTAAGCTGTTTACAAATTTGCTGACTTCCACTTGCGGCTTGCTTGAAAACAATATATGTATGTGGTCTTTATCTGTTTCCTGCTCTATTATCTCAATACCGAATGAGTCCGCAACGCTTCTATTTATTTCTTTTAGTCTATCTGATATTTTTCCAATCAGTATTTTCTTTCTATATTTTATGCAGGCTATATAATGGAACTGAAGACAATATACCGAATGATTACCCTTATTTGTATCATATTTCATATATATATAAGTAATAGCATAACTGAAATATAATGTCAAATCAAAAAAAATAAACAATATTGTATTGCCTGCCATCCCCTATCTTACATATTATCGTTTACGCGTTAATAAACGCATGTCGTTTATATAAACGATAATGGGGGACTTCTCGGCAATGGTAGTTAAAATATTAAAATAAATTTACGGTATCAATCCCGCTGCTGTTTGAAGCATCTGATTTGCAATGGTTATAGCTTTTGAATCAATGGTATAAGCATTTTGGGCTGTAATCATAGATACCATCTGACCTACCAGGTTTACATTGGACATTTCCAAAAAACCCTGCTGAACCGTTCCGATGCCGTTTTGTCCCGGAGTGCCAATCTGCGGGACGCCTGAAGCCGAGGTCTGGAGATAAAGGTTATTTCCGATACTGTTAAGACCTGCAGGATTGATAAAATTAGCAAGTGTTATTGTTCCAATCTGAACCGGATTTGTTTGACCCGCAACAACTGCCGAAACGGTGCCATTTTGCGAAATACTAATGGAAGTGGCATTTGGCGGTATGGTAATAGGCGGCATGACTTGATAACCGTTTGCATCGACAAGTTGTCCCTGAGAGTTTGTTTGTAAGGTGCCGTCCCTTGTATATGCCGATTCGCCGTCCGGCATTTGTATCTGAAAAAATCCCTGTCCTTGTATCGCAAGATCCAAAGGATTAGAGGTCTTCTGAAGGTCTCCCTGTGTAAATTCCTTCTCGATAGAAGAAACCTTGGTACCCAAGCCGATTTGAATGCCCGTTGGCACCTGGGTATATTCCGAGGAGTATGCCCCGGGAGATTTAATGGTTTGGTAAAATAGATCTTCAAAATTAACCCTTGATTCTTTATAGCCCGTGGTATTAGTATTGGCAAGATTGTTCGCAATGTTGCTTATTTCCAATTGTTGCGCCTCCATACCCGTAGACGCTGTCCATAATGCCCTCATTTATAAACCTCCGTTATTTCTAAACCGCTGCCCCGATAGTGTTAATCGTAGTATTATTTACATTCGAATATGATTTTAACACTTCCACCATATTGTTATGAACCTGAGAAACATTTATCATTTCAGCCAAACTTTTAATTTCGTTTACATTGGATTCCTCGACGTAACCCTGTAAGATGTCGGGATTTGTATTTTGGGTCGGTGCCCCTGAACTCTTGGTTGCCGAAAACATGGTATCGCCGTATTTCGACAAATACTCCGGATTTTTAAAATTTACGGTAAGGATTTGTCCATAGTACAACTTATTGTTTGTCTGCGGATCAGTCAGATTTATTATTCCATTCTGTGTAATTGTAACATCAGAACCTCTTTCGTTTAAAAAAATTGGCTTTTTATTGATGCCCAGAACGGGAAAACCGTTCTGATTTACAAGTTCTCCGGCGCTGTTTAAAGAAAAGACCCCGTTTCTTGTAAATTTAATTCCGCCGGGGGTTTGTAAAACAAAAAATCCATCCCCGCTAATTGCCAGGTCAAGCCTGTTTCCTGTCTTCTTGAGGGAACCCTGAGAAGTATTTATATAACTATTAAGCATTATCGGATAAGCTTTGTCCACAAAAGGTTTATCACTTCCGGAATTTAAGGTTTGAATAGCCGTGCGGGATAAAAATTCTCCGAAAAGAGAGCTGCTACTTTTGTATCCGATAGTATTTGCATTAGCTAAATTATTTGTAATCATATTGAGTTTTTGCCCCTCTTTAATAATTCCGCTTAAGGCAACATACGAACCGCCATTCATAATAATAGCAACCTCTAAAATTTGATTAATATTCTAAAATTAAAATTAACTTGAATTAAATTAAATAGTTTGCAAAAAATGTGCCAAAAATGAAGAAAAATTGAGGGCAAAAGACTACCTGCTCTTCCGCTATTGCTTCTTTAAAATAATGGTAAAGTTTTTAGGAAAAAATTTCCTCATTTCTTAAACTAAAGGAAAAATATACCGTAAAAATAAAAAAATATTGATATTATTTAAGAACTTGATTTATACTGCTATATAACATTTAAAATATAACATACCTATTATGTTCGATATTAAAAAATTAAAAGAAGATCCTAATGCAAATATTTATTCCAAAAAATCGGATATAGATATCATTTTAAAAGAATTTTTTAGTTTAAAAAAAAGTCTTATAGTTATCCCTGTTCCATTTAATAACGAAACGAAACGCCAGGAAAGCGTCACTCACTTTAACGCAAGTTCATATTCAAGCAGTATAGTAAAAATAGCTCAGGATTACATTACTATAGACTCCCTTATGCCGCAAAACGGCAACTTAAACCTTTTAGAATCCTCATATATTAAACTTAACTTCAAATTTAAAAATAACGATCACTTTTTTTTATCAAAACTCTACAACTTCAGAAAAAATAACGATTACTTTATATTTGACATTTATAAGCCGATAGAAATTATATCTATAGAAAAGAGAAAATATTTTAGAATCGAGCCTTCTTTAAAGGAACCCGTGAGATTAAGTTTTTTCTTAAATAATAGGTATTTTAACGCTAACATATACGACATTGCAGGGGAAGGGATTTCATTCTTATTAGATTTTCCCATAGAAAAACATACGGTCCTGGAGCGGGTAAAAATAGAATTCCCTGGAAGAAATATGCAGACAATAACCGTTAGAATGGAAATAAGGTCGGTAACAAGGCTTCACGATTTTAAATATAAAATAGGGGCACAGCTAATTAACTTGAGACCAAATGAACAGGATATAATGTTTAAATATATATTTAAAAGACAAAGGGAGATTGTGGCGACTATGAAGGGTTCTTAGATTTTAAATCTTCGGCTGCTTTCTCGTTTAATTTATAAATAAACGCAAATAGCTGAGCAACAACTTTATAAAGTTCGGGCGGAATTTCTTCGAATATATCAAGCCTATCCAGAATATCGGCAAGCGTTTTATTTTCAATTACAGGAATATTTTCTTTATTTGCAATTTCTATTATTTTTGCGGCAATTTTACCCCTGCCCTTCGCAACCAAAACCGGCGCGTCTCCTTTTTCTTTATCGTACTTTAAAGCCGAAGCCTTAATATCCTTATAATTTTTATATTCTTTCATTTATAATATTATGATTCGATAAATCGTTATTCGATATATTGCCATTTTTATCATTATCCTTATTATAAAACGAGATTTCTTTAAGCGCAACCCCCTCTGATGACAACATATCCTTAAATATTGAAAGGTTCTTGATTATAGCATTATGCGCAGTTTTAGAACAATTTTTAAAATTAACGGTTAATGTCTTATTAAAATAACAGGAAAACAGTTTAATATATCCAAGGGGTTTAATGTCCATTTCCAGCATAAATGAATACCCCTTTGCCCTTTTGTTTAAGTTTTTTTTGTTATCTTTTTTATCGTTTAGTTCTTTATCGTAACCATAGTCCGTCGTCATAATAACGGTACCGTTTCCCAATCCTAAATTAAAATTGAAGTGAATAAATAAAAAATTGCCTTTAATCGAAACACTTATATTTCCTGCATTTAGATTTAATTCTTCGTTTAAGGCGGTTTTAAAATTACCCGCAATGTTATTAGAATATACCATGTTATATAATTCTATGGCTTTTTGAATATTTTCGTTGCTCAGATCGTTGACAATCCGAAAGGTTACCTCGTTATTATCAACCCTGCTTAACTGTAATTTTACTTTTATGCTAAAATTATTACCTGTTGTTGAACTTAGAATAAATTCATTATATAAATCTTCAGGAATTTGGGCGTTAAATAGTTTGCCGTTAAAACTAAATATGCCCGATAAATTATCGCCGACATCGATTAACTTTACATCGATAATTTTTCCGGAATTTATAAGCTCTAAAAAGGAACCTATATTTTTGTCAAAAGAGGTTATCTTACCCTGTAACGCTTGAAATTGCGCCGTAAATTGAATATCGTTAAAAAAAATTGCGGAATTATCAATCATTGCATAATACCCATCATGCAATTATATTAATATGGGGTATATTTTTTTCGTCGGTTTCTTTTTCTTCTTCCGATTTAGATGAGGATTCCCTTTCATTCTTAGAATTTTTATTTTTATCGTTAATCGGCTCCAGAACCTCGCTTAATTCAACAACTGTACTGAGTTTTTCCATATCCGCATTTTCCATCTCTTTTTTGATAATGTTGTTGGAATTAACCGCCAGAGCCTGAGGTGTCGAGGCAAGCTTTTCGACCGAAGGCAGATTTGAAATAATTTGTTGAACTTCAACTAAATCTATCATGATTTTAAATAATTATAAACGCTTTTTATATCAACCAACGAATAAAATTTTCCGCTTTCATCCTCAAAAACATCGGAACATATTCTATTAGAATCCCAGAACTTAAACGTGGCGGATGCAATAAGGTTTTTGTTTTTAACTTTCATTATATTTTTAATATCGTTCACGCATAGACCGAATAATTTGCTTTCATAGATGCAAACAACGATGTACTTAAAAATGGTTTTACTATCCATTGCGGATAAGACTATCTCCGAAAAATTATAAATTGGTATTATCTTTGTTCTATAGGAAATCAACCCCAAAAGCCCAATCTTTTTTGAAGAAATATTCACCGGTTCTTTATATCTGATTATTTCGTTTATATTTTCAACCGGTATGCCGTAAAGGGAGCTGCTCGAAATAAACGTGAAATAAGATATTTCTTTCTCAGGATCGATTTTTATCGCAGGAGAAACTTCCTGTTTTTTGACCTCTTCTAAATAAAAATCTTCGGGGCTTGTAACAACCATCTCGTCATTTTGGGGAGTTAATACTCTTTCAACCGGATAAGCAATAATTTGGGCCGATTCTTTTAAGTAACCCGATGAGCTTAACTTCCCTTCATTTGAACAACGCTTTCCTTCGTTTCCTTTGTCATTCAAAAGACCACTTATCCACGAAGACACTAAATCGGAGCCTTTAAATTTAAAATCTTTTATATCGTATAACTCTGCGCCGTTATTCATCTTTTGCCCCCTTAATCTGATTCTTGCGGCCGTTTATTATCTCTTTTGC
>JAJZYP010000107.1 GCA_021798015.1 bacterium | reverse complement strand
TAATTTATTTTTTTCCATAATATTAAATTTTAATTAATACGGCTCTATCTTAATAATTATATTTCAATTTAATTATAATATTATTTATTATATATTGCAATTAAAATGCAATATATAATGGCAGAAGTTTTATTTGTATCCGGCGGATATTTTTAAACTCTTCGACAGGAGTCAAGAAGACCTGTTAAAGCAGTCTAAAAACATGGGTGCATAAATTCTCTATCGGCAATTTTGGGTTAAGATTTTTTTATTGCAAAAGAAAATCTTTTATGATACTTATTATACTGATGTTTATATATACTAACATAGGAGGCTATTGTTTATGGGAAAAAGAAATGTGTTGAAAAATTATATAAATGATGTAAGATGTTATACAAAGATTAATGGTTTTTTTGCAGGTTTTAAATATGCTATAGGCGAGATTAGACCGTATAATAGAATCAAAGAAGAATTCGTAAGAACTTTAAAAAAGTTTCCCCTTTCATGACAGCGACTATTCATACTGGTGGCAAACTTTAGAATATAATACCGCTTTCAATCATATTAAAAACGGCGGATTATTGGTTTCGGACGATATAGACAATTCTTATGCGTTTTTGGACTTTGAAAATAAAAATAAAATGGATTTTTATTCGTTTTTTAACAAGGGGAGTATAGGCGGAGTTATAATAAAACCTTAACTCAGCGTTAGAAACTTGAAAACCACCCTCAAGTTATTGTAAAATATAGGTGTTAAACAAATACCAACAATAACCCAAAAGGCGGCTATAATATATTAGACCACGCGTGTAATGAGTTTATCGTAAAAATATAAAAA
The DNA here is from genome assembly GCA_021798015.1 of bacterium. Taxonomy (GTDB): domain Bacteria; phylum SZUA-79; class SZUA-79; order Acidulodesulfobacterales; family Acidulodesulfobacteraceae; genus Acidulodesulfobacterium. The sequence goes on along the minus strand of JAJZYP010000107.1, from coordinate 4,815 downwards.
GTGGGCGGAAACAAAACAAAATTCGGAAACACTTGGTGGGGAAGCGAATGGATAAAATCCTTGGAAAAAATAGACAGTTTCACCAACAGACTGCCAAGAGGCAAAAGGTATGCAAATAACGGCAGCGTATTGTCCGTTGAAATCAAAGGCGGCATAATATATGCCAAGGTTAAAGGCTCTAAACCAAAGCCTTACAATATAGGCATAGCCCTTGAAGCCTTTAAAGAAAAAGAAATTGAAACTATTGCAGAAATTATCAACGCGAACTTTTCGATTGCTTCGGATTTACTTATAGGCAAACTCCCCGAAGATATACTCTCCCTTCTCGGCAACAAAGGAATAAAACTTTTTCCCGAAAATTGGAAAGAGATAAAATCAGGCTGTTCCTGTCCCGATTGGGCAAATCCATGCAAACATCTTGCGGCGGTTTATTATATAGTTGCGGGAGAAATCGATAAAAATCCATTCATTATTTTTAACCTTAGAGGAGTTTCTACTCAATTCCTAACCGAATCAGCAGGGCTAAAAGAAGACGTTTCGGTTGTTAAAATAACGGATAAAGATCTTTTTGCCGAAAATAACGGCGAAAGATCTGTTTCGGAAAATGAATTTGTTTCTATATCAAAAAGGGACCGCAGACAAAATAAGGAAACGGAAGATTTTCCCGATATTTCCTTTAATACTTTCGATTTAAAATCCATTTTTTCAATCTTACCTGATAATACCCTGTTTTATTCGGGCGGAAATTTTAAAAATATATTATATAATGCTTATGAAAAGGTTGCACAAAAGGTAAATAATTTAGACTTAAACGAAAATATAGACGATGCTATTTTAAATTCGGATTTTTATTTAATAAAAAATAAAGAAAATTCTTTAAATTTTTTTGTATCTCCGGCAATTCAAAATTTTAATTTATTAAATTTATCCGATAAGCCTAAAACGTCAAATATCGGAATACCTTTTTTGCAAAACGATAATAATATAGTCGAGATAAAAAAATTAAAAGGAAACCTCGTCAATATTGGTCCTGTTATAGATTTTTTCGTTAGAATTCCGACCGTAACGGAAAAAGCATCTTCTACTGCCGCATTTATTAGCGCCGCCATTTCGGTTTCGTTATCGTTTATAAAATCTTTTTCCTTTATCCCAAAAATTAAAAACGAAGGCGGCAAAGGCGGCGAAAATTTTTCCTTAATTTACGAACCGGTAGTTCACGACGTTAAAACCGAAAAAGCCGTAGAATATTTAAAAAATATTATGCCGTATAACGTCTTTATGGATTATTCTTCAAAAGCCGAAATTAAAGCGCTTTCCGAGGGGAAAATTACATATCTTTTATCGTTGATAATAACATATATTTTTAAAAAATATTCGGAGATTTCAAGCGAAAGCGTCAACGATATGCGAAGTAAAATAAATAGGGAAAAGATTTTAAAATCTTTTTTTCAAGATTATATTTATATTCCTCAAAAATTTGAAGAAAAGCATACGGAAAGAACTATCTCAAACTGGCTCGAAAGATTTTCCGTAAGAAATAAAGAGGTTTCTCCCGTAATTGTGATAGATTTGCGTAAAAACGATACTTTTTCGTTAAACGTTTTAGTCGAAGATAAAAAGAAGCCCATGGAGCCGATATTTCCTCTCGAAAAGCTGTTTGAACATAAGATAAAAGATGCCGGATGCTATTCTTCCTTAAGAGTGGACGTATTAAGGCAGGTAGGCATAGCATCCGAATATATGCCGGAATTAAGAAAAATCGTAGATAAAAAAGGCAAGGGCGAATTTGCGCTTGATTTGAAAGAAATGTCTGATTTTCTTCTTACGTCGTCTAAAATTTTTCAAATTTTAGGTATAAAGTTTGTTCTGCCTAAAGATTTTATTAATTTAAGCAAACCGGAATTAAGACTTCGCGCAAAGTCGAAATCTAAAATGAAAACGGTATCGTTTTTATCTTTAGACGCAATGTTGGATTTTTCATGGAAAATAGCTATAGGCGGCGAAGAAATATCTAAAAAAGAACTTTCCGAACTATTAAAATCCGCAAGCGGTCTTATAAGATTTAAAAACCGTTACTTGCTTATAAACCCGAATGAAGCAAAAGCTTTAATGGAAAGATTAAAAGCCCCTATCCGTTCTTTTAATTCTATGGAAATACTTAAGGGGGCATTCGTAGATGAAATAGGCGGATATAGTTTCGATTACGACGAAACCGTAAAGTCGATTTTAGAAAACATAGTAAAACCTGAAAAGGTTAAGTTGCCTTTGAAATTAAAAGCAAAATTAAGGCCGTATCAAGAAAGGGGTTTTATGTGGCTTTATTCCAATACTTTAAAGGGATTGGGTTCGTGCATAGCCGACGATATGGGTCTTGGAAAAACCGTTCAGGTAATTACCTTATTGTTAAAACTGAAAGAAGAAGGCAAATTTAACAAACCCGCTCTCGTAGTTTGTCCGACTACTTTACTCGGGAACTGGCAAAAAGAATGCGAAAAATTTGCCCCCTCATTGAACGTTGTTATTTATCACGGTTTAAACCGCGCAGCCGCGCCAAAATCTAAATCCGCAGGTGAATCTAAGACGCCTAAGGAATCTAAGAATATTTTTAAAGACGAAGACCTGATAATAACGACTTACGGAACCGTAAGAAGCGATATAGATTATTTAAAAGAATTGGAATGGGGACTCGTAATAGTCGATGAAGCTCAGAACATAAAAAATCCTGCGATAGATCAAACACGAGCCGTAAAATCCCTCAAATCCGATTGCAGAATCGCAATGTCAGGCACTCCGGTAGAAAATAGGCTTACGGAGTTATGGAGTATATTCGACTTTATAAACAAAGGATATCTTTTAAATTTAAATGAATTTCAAAAACAATATTCGGTTCCCATTGAAAAATACAGAAACCGAAATAAAATAGAAAATTTAAAAAAATCAACATCGCCGTTTCTCCTAAGAAGGCTGAAAACAGATAAATCTATAATCGATGATTTGCCCGAAAAAAACGTAAATAACGAGTATTGCCGTCTCACCAAAGAACAGGCGGCTTTATATACGAAAACCCTCGACGATATAATGGCGGAAATAGAAACGAGCGAAGGAATAGATAGAAAAGGATTAGTATTAAAACTTATAAGCTCTTTAAAGCAGATATGCAACCATCCCGTAAATTATATTAAAAAGGGCGAAGCGGCAAAGGAGTTATCCGGTAAATCTCTGAAAATTATCGAACTGATAGATAAAATTTTATATTCCGGCGAAAAAGTCTTAATTTTCACTCAGTATAAAGAAATGGGTGATATTCTGGTAAAAATAATAGAAAAAGAGTTTAAACTGGAGCCTATATTTTTTCACGGCGGCATTCCGAGGAAAAAAAGAGACGAAATGGTTGAAGAATTTCAGAATCCCGAATCTCGGAAATCCATAATGATACTTTCTTTAAAAGCCGGCGGAACGGGACTTAACCTGACCTCTGCGGCTAACGTTATACATTACGATTTATGGTGGAACCCTGCAGTAGAAGACCAGGCAACGGACAGGGCTTACCGAATCGGACAAAAGAAGGACGTATCGGTTTACAGACTGATAACGCTTGGAACGTTTGAAGAAAAAATAGACGAAATGATAACCTCTAAAAAAACTCTTGCAAATCTGACGGTTTCTGCAGGCGAGCAAATGCTGACCGAAATGTCGGATAAAGAATTAAAGAAAATTTTTTCTTTAAATAAAAATACAATACAACAAATACAATGATAAAATTCATTCATATCACAGATATTCATCTTGACAGCCCGCAGTGGTACAATTGAAAAAATAATATATTGTCAAATTAATTTACAGAGGTTTTATGAAGAATGCAAACGGCATTGAAATCTATGAAAATTTAAAAGAAATAGTAAACCACGAACACTCCTGCCTCGTAGTCTGGGATGTTCAAAACGGTTTAGTTTCCAGAATATATAATAAAACGGAATTTATCGCTAATATAAAATATTTAGTAAACGCTTTAAGGGGCAAAATTCCCGTGGTATATACCTTTATAACTCCGGCGGCAAAAGAGTTCAGGTCTTCGTGGTCTTATTACGCTATGATGAAGCGCTTCGGAGTTAACGATCCCGCGAAACTCCCCGATTTTATGGCGAAGGGTTCAAACGATAGAAATATTCTCCAAGATATAGCGCCGCAGGAGGACGATATAATTCTTGATAAACCTACGGCAAGCATATTTATCGGAACTTATTTTGAGCAGATGATGAAAAACAGAAATATAAATACACTTATCTTTACCGGAATAGCAACGGAAATAGGAGTGGAATCGTCCGCAAGGGATGCCGCCAACAGAGGATTTTATCCCGTAATAGCCGAAGATTGCGTGTCTTCTATGGATAAAGACGCGCATGGCAGGTCGCTTGAAAATATGAGAAAAATGTTTATATGCGAAAATTCTAAGATTATTATAGAAAATATTAATGTTTAATAACTTCCGAAACCTGCCGCCCACCCGATTTTAATATAAATTCGTTAAAATATATAAACGGGACAAGTTTTGTAAAATTAAGACTAAACTCTAAAAAAGTCTTGACTATTTTATAGTTTAGTCTATAATAGTCATTATGATAAAGAGAAATATTGAAAAATTCGGAGCTAACGTATTAAGCGAATATAATAAAATGCTTTTTGTAAGTGGTCCGAGGCAGAGCGGAAAAACAACTTTTGCCAAAGTGTTGTTAAAGCAGTTTTCGCAGGGTTCTTATGTAAACTGGGATATAATAAACGACCAAAAAAAAATAGTAAATACGCCATATTTTTTTG
>JAJZYP010000106.1 GCA_021798015.1 bacterium | reverse complement strand
TGCCACATATCATGATTATCAGTTTTACTCTTATTACCCTATAATAAATCTTTTTAATAATCGTCTCTAACCTTAAAAATATCTTGTCAAGTATAAATTTACTAATTCGGCGTCAAAATTTTCATTAAAAGTTAACATGTTTTAGATAAGAAAGTTTAAGACTGATTTGAAATTTCGCCCTTTCTTTTTGAAAAAGATAAAATTTTTTGGCAGTTAGGTTCGGTTAAATTTACGGTAATTTTTTAAAAGGCTTATTGATTTAATTTATATATAGATTAAAATATAATCTATATATGTCTAAAAAAATAATAGCGGATACAAATATCTGGCATTATCTTTCTAAAAAAAATGAAAGAATGCTAAAAATTCTAAAAGCAAGCGGAATTTTGTGTTGTTCCCCGATAAATTTTTTCGAGATAGCTTCTGCAGTTAATGAGGTAAATTTTTGCGATAAAAAATCGGCGGCTAAAGCTGTTATTAATTATGCAGAAGAGTATTTGCCGTCCAATGAAATCTTTTTAAAACAGTCTTGGGGTTTTGATTGCTATGATGATATTAAATGGAAGCATTTATATGGGGAACTTGCCTGCGCCAAAAATTATGAAGATTTCAATAATTTTATAATAAAAAAATTTAAAGTTTCCCCTAATGAATCGCGGAGGGATAATCTTTATTGTCCTTTTCCTGAAGATATAAAAAAATATATAAATAGAATTATTCCAAATTACATAAAAAAAATAAATATCGGTAAAACAATACCTAAAATAAAAGATCCAGCCGTATTGTCTAAATTTAATAATGAAGACTTTATTGATGAAATAATTATATCCACATGGGACAGGCTGAAATCTAATAGCAAAAAAATCTCAGATGGAGTCGAAGACTGTACTTCTGAATTAAGATTTAACGAAGCAAAGCCTAAAATTTTATGTTACGCCACGGCATTAGCCGAATATTTAAAATATTTATTGGAATGTGGAGCAAAGCCGGAAGAAAATGATGCAGGTGATCTCGAATGCTTCTTGTTTCTGAGAGACGACAACTATATTCTTGCCACCGCTGATAAAAGATGGGTTAAAATTGGTAAAGAAGCTTGCCCAGGTAAAATTTTGGAAATTAATATAGTGTAAAAATCTATTTACAATTTTTATTAAAGAAGACTGATGATGGGAATAAAATCTTTCTTAATTTCTATCTTATTTATTTCGTTATTAATATTTTTCTATCCAGTTTTAGGAAATTGCAAAAATATTAGCCCTTCATACCAGAATTCAATAGGTGATAATTATTTTTTTGGCAAAAACGGAGTAAATAAAAATTACGTAAAAGCTGTCCGGTTGTATAATAAAGCAGCCGCACAGGGGTATGCCAAAGCTGAAAGAGATTTAGGTATTTTATATGCGAAAGGGCTAGGTGTTCAACTTAACTTTCATAAAGCCATTTACTGGACAAAAAAAGCAGCAGAACAAGGGGATGAAATTGCTGTTCATAATTTAAATATCTTAAATAATAGAAATTAGTCGCTGGCGGTGTTAAAATGACCCATATGGCGCTAAGGATTTATCCCAATGTTTTAAAAGGAGGTTTTTATGGAAATTTCTTCTCTTTTCAGGCAGGGCTACTCCAAAAGGGAAATAGCAGGAAGCTTAGGCATAAGCAAAAACACCCTTAAAAAGTATTTAAGCGACGAAAAATCAGGAAAATTACTTTTGATTTTAAATACCGCAATTTAATTTTAACTATATAAAATATATAACATACGAAATAAGGAATTTTTATGGAACTTAAACCAACTGACAAGACTATTGAACAGGTATTCAATAAGTCATAGTAATTGATTTATGCCCTAACAGCTCCTTAACGGTCACTAAATCTACCCCGCCCATTACAAGCTGCTTGCGAAAGCATGCCTCAGATAATGAAATTTGAAATATTAACCCTCTTTGACGCATATGCAAAACTTTTTTAACATTTTTTGCCTTCGGACAATGCCTTTAGGGCAATGGCTGTCGCAAGATGCGTTTTACCTACCCCGTGAGGTCATAAGAATATGACGTTCTCCCTGTCATATAAAACCTAATATGACGAGATTTTTTGTTTTATAAATGTTATTTCATAAATTGATTAAATATTTAGTTTTTGATAAACTGAATTCAAACAATCTATTTATAAATTTACATATCCTTTTAATTTATTTATGTTTATTTTTAAGTAATACAAATTATAAATGGGTATCAATATAACGCATTTGTTTACCTTTTTACTAAAAGAACTTTAAAAAATTAGTTGTAAACCTTTACAAAGATGATAACCGAACAAATTGATTTAATAACAATTAAAGAGGCGAGTGAATGGGCGAGTCAATTTTTAAAAAGGCAAATTGATACATCTAACATCTCTTATCTTGTTCAATATGGAAAGATAAGGAAGTATGGCGACAACGGCTCGACGTTAATTAGAATTGGTGATTTAAAAAATTATTATAGTTCTTTAAGCGGAATACGGGAGTTAAGCTGGAAAAATCAGCTGGGGCATGATTTAAACTGGCATCTTTCTTTTGACAATTTAAGGGAGAAGGATACTACGAAACATGTACATAGACTGCATCCTTATAAGGGAAAGTTCATTCCTCAGCTTGTAGAATATTTTTTAGACTCAAAAACAGATGATTTTAAAAAAGATATTTACTTCAAGAAAGGGGATATTATTCTCGACCCTTTCTGCGGAAGCGGAACCACTCTTGTCCAATCTAACGAATTAGGAATGCATGCCGTTGGCATTGATGTTTCAAGTTTTAATGCGCTTATTTCCAATATTAAAATCAATAATTATGACCTTGCCGCCTTAACACATGAAACGCAAAAGATAACGGAAGAACTGACCGAATTTGTTTCCAATTCGAATATAATAAGATTCGAAAGCAGGCTTGCCAAGGAATTGGTTGCTTTTAACAATAAATATTTCCCTTCCCCCGAATACAGGTATAAAATTGAAAACGGAAAAATAAACGGGGCAAAATATGGGGCAGAAAAAGAAAAGGAATTTTTACCTATTTACAATAAGCTTCTGACCGAATATGATATTAAATTATTCCAGAAAAAGAACGGGAATTTTCTTGATAAATGGTATTTGTCCAATGTTCGTTCAGAAATTGATTTTGTATTTAACCTTATAAAAAAAATAAAAGATAGAAGCATTAAGAATGTTGTTGCCGTTATTTTAAGCAGGACTATACGGTCATGCAGGGCAACCACACATTCCGATTTGGCAACCTTAATAGACCCAGTTACAACTGTTTATTATTGCGCAAAACATGGAAAAATTTGCAAACCGTTGTTTTCAATTCTTGGTTGGTGGCAATGTTATAGTAAAGATACCATATCAAGATTAAACCAATTTAATAAACTGCGGACGAATACATTCCAAATCTGTTTAATAGGAGATTCGAGAACTATTGATATTCCGCAGGCTCTGAAGAAATATAATACTAATTTAGCAAATCAGGTCAAATGCAATAAGATAGCCGGTATTTTTTCCAGTCCTCCATATGTTGGACTTATTGATTATCATGAGCAACATGCTTATGCATACGACCTTTTTGGCTTTTCCCGGAAAGACGATTTAGAAATAGGTCCTATGCACAAGGGTTCTGGCAGAAAGGCACGTTTAGATTATATTAAGGGCGTGGCAGGAGTTTTAAATAATTGCAAGAAATATTTAGCTGAAGACTATAATGTTTTTCTTGTTGCAAACGACAAATATAATTTATATCCCGATATCGCTAAGGAAGCTGGCATGCAAATAGTTAATAAGTTCAAACGGCCTGTTCTCAACAGAACCGAAAGAGATAAAAGTGCTTATTCGGAAATAATTTTTCATATGAAAGGAGATTAGGCAATGGCTTTATCAGAGGCGCAAAAAAATAAGATTAAAGCTCTCTTAACCGAGAAAATCGAAAGTAAACTTAAGGAATATGGACGGGAAACGACATCGATGCCCTTCTTAGCAAGACTTATCCAGGATAACGAGAAAATAGCCGCCTATTCTTTTATTCATTCTTTAGCTACTTCCTTAGGTATGTCAATTTATGAGGACGTGTCGGTTATGATTGCTTCCGAAAATTCACAGGAAGCTTTTCGCAACTATGGAGTAGGAGGGGCAATATCCCCTTCTCAGAAAGCTGTTATTTCTAAAATCATTAATGAACTTAGGGAGGGAAAGAGAAAATCGAATATCCAGCAAGAGGCTGAAGAGGTTCTATCCGCCTCTTCTTTGAAAGGTCAGTTTCAAAAATCAGGAAATATTGCCGATTTCTATATGAAACGAAATAATAAAGAATTTTTTTTCGAGATTAAAACCGTTAAACCAAATATAGATGTTTTTGAAAGTAGCAAGACAAAATTATTAGAATGGATTGCTCGAAGAAGATCTTCCGTAAAAGTATTTTTGGCTTTTCCATATAATCCATATCACCCTAAACCTTATTCACGTTTTACGGAAGTTGGGATGATGGACCATCCAAACGATTTTTTAGTGGGCGATGAATATTGGAATTTTATTGGCGGGGAAAATACTTTCCCGCAATTATTAGAAGAGTTTGATAAAGTTGGAAAAGAATTTAAAGAAAAATTGAACCAGAAGTTTAAAAAAATAGCGGAAGAAAAAATTGATACTTACTAATGTATTTTCCAGAAAGATATTTATTTATTCTTACAAATATTACAGAAATGGCGTATTGAGATTATTTAATAAATAATAATATGGATTTTCAGATTATAATTCAGGAAATAAACAGTTGGGCGCACCAAAATCCTGGGCTTTTATCAATTATTGCCATATTTATTTCATTAATTTCTATAATAATTGTGATAACAGATAGATTTTGCGTATTTTTTAAATCGATTATCAAGTGGTTTATCTGGAAATTAAGAGGGGACTTTAGAATAGAAGCCGATTTTTTTAAAATATACCCTCTCAATAACAATAATGAATTTTACAATGCTATAAAAGAAAATAAATCCATGAATCCTAATTTCCTTATAACAATAAATATTAACATAGATAGACTTACAAAAAATGAAAATAGAATAAAAGATATTAAATTTAGTTATAGGCCAATCGATATTAATATAATAGATTGCACTGAAATAATTAAAGGAAATTACATTGCTGACTTTAATGAACTTACAAAAAACCAAATGCTTGGGGACAGAGTCTGGCTTATTAGAGATTACATATTACCCTCAGCTTCGATAAAACTTGTTTTAGTTTTATGTTCAGATCGTAATCCAAGCGGACATCTAATTAAATTATTCATAAAAGATCGAAATAATAAGAAGTATTGTAAAAATTTATACATTCATTAAATCCATATTAAAAAATATCCAAAAATTTGGTAGTAAATTGGTAGTAAAATTTTCTAAAAATAACCAAAAAATACCATAAAATACCATAAATAAAAATTGCTCCAAATCAAGATAATAAGCGTAGATGCGCGGTTTAAATTATTTTAAGGTTGTCACTTTTAATCAGGTGGTCGTGGGTTCGACTCCCGCGCGGCTCACCACATAAAACTGTAGTAAATAAAGTATTTTACGACATTTCTTCAGGCATAAAGATAGCTAATACTGTCTATAAG
>JAJZYP010000019.1 GCA_021798015.1 bacterium | reverse complement strand
TTACCAACCCTTTTGGATAACTCCTGCATTAATTCTCTGATATGATAGCCTGCACCCAAACCAAAGACTATAATCCTTTTAGATTTATGACCAATATTACCCAAATTAACCTCTACCCATTTTTTTGCCTCAGCAAAAGGATCGTAAAGAGAATGAACGGTGATATTATTTATCTTTAGAGAACTAAAACCTTCTTTCTTTGTTTCTATAATAGTTAAATTAAATTCTAAATTTAAATTTTCACCGGAAACTAATAAATTGTATAAACCAACATTCTTTCGCTTTATTTTTTCTATATTTGTTTTAAAAAAATCCATTTCGATAATTAAAATTTAAAGTTTTTAATAAAAATTACTTAACACAATATGCGCGTTTTCTAAAAAATCAATAATATCGATAAAAGATAATTCTATATATTTCTTATCGTTAGTTTCCATGCCAAACCGTATCTCATTTATAAAATAATTAAGCGGGAGCGAAAAATGGGGATAATCGGATGCCAAGTTTCTTAAAAACAAAATAAAATCTTTAATCTCATATTCTCTGATGGACTTTTCGGAAATTTCATTTATTTTCAGCGCGTTCGCCATTATATTTTTACAAAACATTATATCATCATCAATAGATTTGGCAATATCTAAATCCAAAATAAAATAACGGGCTAAATATTTTATTATGTCGTCATAACCCTCACCGGTTTTATTTTCCGAAAGGATTTTAAACCATCCAAATTTAAAAATCTCCGATGCAAGGCCTGTTTTATCCAATTTTAATTTAAATGCCGGAACGGGCGAGAGCGTTATATCATCGGATATTCTATATATATTAAACCTTCCTTCCCCAAAATCTCTTTCTAAATCCTTTAGAATGTTATTATCCTTTTTTCCGCCGTTATAATTAACCAAGGCACCGTCATCCTCCGATAATATCAGCTCTATAAGATTAAAAACATCCTTTGCTTTTATTTTTTTTTTGCATTCGTAATTAAACTCGCACTTTAAATGTTCGAGGCAGGGATAACAATCTATGGCAGGGGAGATTACATAAGAACCTTCTAAATATGGACCTGTTTCATACGCATTTGCGTTTCCCAGAAAAATAGCCGCAATTTTAAGCCCGATAAAAGACGCGATTTGAAGAAGCCCCGTATCGGGCGAGACTATAATATCCCCTGTTTTTAAAAGTTCTATCACCTCTGTCAGCGATGTCCCGCCGACAAGATTTAAAATAGGGAAATCAAGGCTATTTTCAATCTCTTTTGCGTAACCGGATTCTTCTTTTAAACCGGCTAATATAATTTCAAAATCGGGATAATTACCGTGGACTAACCTGATGAGTTCCGACAAATCATTGTTATCCCATCGCCTTTTTGGAGAGCTTGCGCCTACGGCGCATATTATCCTTTTAAAGCTATAACCCCTTTTTTTTATCTTTTTTAGCCTATCAAAGCCGGTCTCGCAAAGCCTTTTTTTATCTGTCAAATAAAAATCGGGGTTAAACAGGCAAAAAATATCCGCTATATTAATCCTGTTTTGATTTCTATGCCTTATAGAGTTAAAAAAATAGTTTACCGCCTTTAACGGATAAATTATTTTTTGCTTTTTATCCCCTTTTTGATTTGCTATAAAACCTGATTTAGATCCGGCAGGAATAATATTTAATATTAAAGAATTTGTTAAATCGTAATTAAGGTTTACGGCTGTGTCAAAAGCAACGGCATCTTTGGTTAGATTTAAAAAATCCAGATATGTGCTTTCATTTAAATCGATACCGTAAAATTCTTTAAAAAAGTCGTTTAAATCTATTAAAGCGATATTCGGTTCAAAAAAAGACTGCAATATCTTTAAATTTTTATTAACAACAATATATAAACGGCATTTCTTGTCAAATCTTGACAGTATATTTTTAACTAAAGGAAGGCTTTGAAAAAGGTCTCCTACCCTTCTTCGTTGAAATAAAATAATTTCCGTAAGTTCGTCATTAATCACTACTACGCCACAACATTAGCGGTCAAATTAACGGCTTCCATCTCGTCATCAATCCTGTTTAAAGCTTTTTTCTTATCTAATTCAACAATATTAACCCAACCGTTGTATAAGGTCTCAAGAATTTTTATCGCTTCATCTATCTTATATGTATCCCTTTTTAAATTGGCTGTGGTAAGTTGCATTGACAAAAACATATATAAATTATTTAAATTTTTAGCGGTTTCGCCGCCCTTTTCAATATCCAATCTACAACGCAATTCATTTATTATTTCAACGGCATTCGATATATTAATGGATTTTCCGGCATAGTCGTTAGCGGCTAATCTTTCCTTGGCAATTTTGGCAAAATTTATAGCTCCCTCGTAAGCCATTAAGATAAGCTTCCCCTGATCTGCCGTTGCAACATCGATACCTTGATAATTATCATAACCGCCATTCTGCATAATTTTCTCCTACGTTTTTATTTGTTATAGTTAATATTTTATTGCCTTATTTATACTTATTTATATTTGTTAAGGCAGTTGAGCTATAGAGCTTGTTAAAGCCTGATTGGTGGTATTCATTTGACCTATATAAGATTCAAGCTGTGAAAACTCTTTTGTGTAAATGCCCATCTGCTGCTGAACCATGCTTTGCTCTAATGAAATCTGATTGTTTAGATTTGTAACATTACTGTTTATTCCCGCTTCTTTATACTGAATTATACCGTTTGCCGTATTTGTATAGCCGTTCAAATATGTTATCATCCCTCCGGCCTGTGCCACGCCGTTCGCGGTCGGCGAACCGTCAAATAACGAGCTGAAATACTGTTGCGCCTGGGCGGGATTAGAAGTCAACATAGAATCGAGGGTAGTTGAATTAAACTGAAGTTTCCCCGAGCCGGACGGGTCCGCGGTTATTCCGTAAGTCGAGGCAAGACCATTATTGCCGGTTAAGCCCGGCGCCTCCGACGCCATAAACGACATAAGCGAACTCTTTAGCGTCATGAGTGTTGCGCTGCCGCCCAAAGGACCGCTTGACTTCGTTTGCGTATTATATTGAAGCTGTGAATTTATATCGGATATAAGCTGATTATAACTTGAGATAAAGCCGCTGACATCCGAATTTATCGCGCTGCTGTTTAAAGCGACGGTTACCGATGCCGAACCTGTTCCCGCAAGACTTAAAGTAACGCCGGGTATCGCATCCGTTACGGTGTTGGACTGGCTCGTTATATAATCGTTTCCATAGTTTATAACGGCATTTTGAGCCGCTACCATTTGAGGATTAAAGGCATCTAAAGAAAACTTATCCCCCGATGATACGGTTTGACCCGCCGTAAAGGTAAGTTCGATGCCGCTGTTGGTAGAGTTTGACGAAGTAGAACCGTCTATATAATAAGAAGTTGTTCCCGTTTCGGTTGACGGAACCGTAAAACTTCCTGATTGACCCGAAGAATTGGTCCAGTCATATGTAATTGCATTAGTTCCGACAGTTCCGCTGCCTTGAGCCGTAAAAGTATATGTCTGGGTTTGCGTTCCGGTGTAGGTTCCCGTATCCGCAGGCAGAGCATCCGTAGAAACTGCCTGATTAACCCAGTATGCCGGATTTATGGTCGTAGAATTAAGGTTAAGATTTACGGAGCCTCCAGATAAATTATTGGTAATAGATATAGCACCGTTCGTGCCTGTATTATTACTTGTTAAAACAAGCCTGTAAGGGTCGTTGGCGCTTCCGTCGTTAATAATAGAGGCGCTGACGCCAGCGTTGGCATTATTTATTGCCTGCGCTAAATCGGCTAAGGTATAACCCGTGGTGGAATTCAATGTTACATCGGTGGTAGTCCCGTTGACCGTTATATTAAATGTTCCCGTTCCGGAGCCGGCCACGGTAGTGGAAGTCGAGGCAACACCCTGAGAACCTATCTCGTTAGCCTGCGCAAGTTGATTAACTGTAAAAGAGTATGTCCCCGGAAGCGCGGAGGAAGAAGCCGTTGCGGTTGCGACGGAAGTATTCGAAGAATTAGCGGTATAACTTTGCATTAGGCTTGGACTTGCCAGCGCCTGAGCGGCGTTGTTAAGGTTCGTTAAGTCCGTCCCTATCGTCTGCCATGCGCTTAGCTGGTTATTATAAACCCCCTCTTGTGTCTGCAATACCGTTATAGGCTGCGAAAGATACTGCTGTAAAGCGGCAAGTATCTGGGAATAATTGATTCCCGATGCGGGACCTGTTCCCATTGTAATTAAGCCCTGATTCGGATATGCTGATGTAGTTCCTGATATTGACATTATTTATTCACCTTCTCTCATGAAATACTCTATTTTCCGCAAATGTAACTATATCATATTTATTTTAATGCGTCACATAATACCTTAATCCGGAGGTAGAGTTTATTATGATACACCCTATAAAGCTATGCAATTTCTATCGCAAGATTAAGGATAATATTAATTATTAATGATTATTATATTGAATATATTAATGGTCAAAATTAAAATTTTTAAGATTTATTATTATAAAACATTCCTTTGTAATAGTCTTTTAAATATTTAAGCGCCTGCGATGGCGGAATAGTTCCTATAACCCTGCCTGTTTTATTATCGACTATATTAACTACGACGCCCCCATCTTTTCCATCCCAGCTCAGTATATAAACGGTTGGAAGCATGGGTGAAGGATTTAATTCCTTTTGTATCTGCTGTAATATTTGCGCTGTTAATTTTTTCTGATTGCCGCTATTTCCATTTTTAGCCGACCAGGCTGAATTAGAATTATTATTAACGGCGGCAAGCGTGTTATTGGAAAGCGGCGCCCTGCCTGTTTGCAAATAATTATTCAAAGCTCTATTATCTTTGCCGGTTTTTTGATTTTCTAAATTTGGGGACATATAGTAATTATTTGTTTGGCTGACGGTATTCCCCGTAATACTTTCTATCCCGTTCATAATAATCACATTAATAAATATAAACAGGAAAGTATATATAATCTTAATTAAGCAAGATGCGCGGACAGACTATATATACCCCCTATTTATTTTATTTGTTGCCTTATCTAAGCAATGTCAAAAGCCCTTGAGGAATTAAGTTTGCTTGAGCAAGCATAGCCTCGCCTGATTGGGCAAGTGTCGATTGCAATGTGAATGTTGCCATCTCCGCTGCAAAATTTACATCCATAATCTGGGAATACGCAGCCTGAGTATTCTGTCCTTCCGTCTGCAAGTTGCCCAATATCTGGGTAACCCTGTTTTGATACGAACCAAGTTGACCGCTCATCCCCGCAACCTGAACATTAGCCGCCTGTACGGCGCTAAGAGCAGTTAAAGCATCGGCATTATTTAATAAATCGACAGATGTTTGTGTAGCGCCTACATTGGAAGTACCCTGAAAAGTAGTAAAATTAGCCAAATTTCCTAAAGTTGATATCTGTCCGTTAGTAGCTGCCGAATAGTAATTAATACCCTGTAAGGATATAAACTCGGTTGCTGTATAAACCTGACCCCCAGAAGAAAGAGTGACTGTCCCCGCACTCATTCCTAATTGTGAAGCCTGAGCTCCGCTAATAGTCACACTGATCTGATTGGTAGCCGTATTTGCATTATAACCGATTTGAAAATTGAAAGCACCTGCAGCTGTTGCCGTTGTCGCACCTGCTACCGACACATAAGCCGATCCTGCACCAGCATTTAGTAAATGCAGCCCGTTAAACTGGTTAGATTGGGCAATCTGCGTTATTTCTGAAGCCAGTTGGTAATATTCGCTGTTTAACGCCGCCAAATCCTGAGTGCTTTCAGTTCCGTTTGCAGCCTCGGTTGCTAATGTCTGCATCGTTCCAAGCATGCCCTGAATAGTGGAAAGACCGCCTGAGGCAATAGAGACCAACGAATTGGCATTATTTGCGTTTCTTGTTGCCTGATTAATACCAAGGTTTGTGGAATTTAATCCCTGGGCAATTTGATAACCTGCCGGGTCGACATAAGCGCCTGTTATTCTTAAACCGCTCGATAACCTGTTTAATGCGGTTCCTAAAGCATTTGAAGTGTTTTGAAGATTGTTTTGCGCAATAATTGCGGACTGGTTCGAGTTAATAAATAAACCGTTATACATTTTTTATCCTCCGTGATAAATTATTTCGGCATCCGTGCCGAAAGTTTAAATTTTTGATTAATTAAAATTAATCATAATAAATTGAAATAAACAAAATAAGATTATGGTTTCTTGCAGGAATAACCTGCTTAATCTTTTCACCTCCTTTAATATTTTAAAATTTTAAAGACACCATAACCCCTCTTCTTACCAATTCATCGTCCGATTTTTATTTAAACTTTAATTTTTTTATAAATTTGATATAAAAATAGATACTTCTTCGGCAACGCCTTGCGGCGATAAGTCTTCTGTATAAATTATCATATCGGCTTTTTTATAAAATCTTTCTCTTTCTAAAAGCCTATTTTTAATATCCTTCTCGCTAAAACCATTCTCCCCCAGAACAGGCCTGTTTTTTTCGGTTTTTATCCTTTGGTAAATTGTTTTGCTGCCGGCTTTAAGGTATATAACATAGCCTAATTTTTTTAGCATTTCCATATTGTTTTTATAAACCGGCATGCCCCCTCCCGTGGAGATTACCCAGTACTTATCCTCTCCGTTTATAATTAAATTACCGGATTTTAAAAAAAAGGGGTCTGATTTTAAATCAGACCCCTTTTTTTCTTCTTTTAAGAAACTTAAAATATTATTTTTATTTTTTTTGAAATCCTCTAAAATTTTACTTTCCGCATCCCTGAAATAAGCCTCGCCTTTTTGCTTAAATATTTCATTAATAGTCATGCCCTCGCGGCTTTCCGCAATATAATCGAGGTCAACAAAGTTATATCCCCATTTTTCTGCCAAAAGCCGGCCTACCTCCGTTTTTCCTGCCCCCATAAATCCAATTAAAACGACATTATTTTCCACTATTGTTATTCCCGCGAAATTGCAAAATAATTTCTTTTAATCTCGGCAAGGCTATCACCACCAAACTTTTTTAAGAAAAAATAGCAGATGGAAAAAGCCAAGGCAGCCTCTACTACGATAGAAGCAGCCGGAACAGCACAAACATCCGACCTTTCCAAAAACGCTTTTTGAGGGCTTCCCGTATTTAAATCAACCGTATCCAGATAAGGTTTCATAAGCGTCGGAATAGGCTTCATTGCGCATCTGACGCTGATAATTTCCCCGTTTGACATTCCGCCCTCTATGCCGCCGGCGTTATCGGTCTTTCTATAAAAACCTTTAGCTTTGCCCTTGTTGTCAGGATTATCATTATAATAAATAGAATCTTGATATTTGGAACCACTTATGAAAGCCGATCTTACCCCCAAACCTATTTCAACGCTTTTAATCGCCTGAATGCTCATTAAAGACATTGCAATATGACCGTCTAATTTTTCATCCCACTGGGTAAAACTACCTAAGCCCACAGGAAGATTTTTTACCTGTGCAGTAATCAGCCCGCCGATAGTATCTCCTTCGTCTTTCATCTTATCTATTAATGCTTTTGCGCTATTCTCCAAATCCAAATCAGGCATTCTAAGCTCAGACCTTTTAATATTTTCCAGAATATCCCCGTCAAAAAGATTAATATTATCTGCATCTATTTTAACATCACCGATACCGACAACCGCCGAAGAAAAATCAATGTCAAAATTCCTTAAAAGTATCCGGCAAATCGCTCCAACGGCAACTCTCGAAGCTGTTTCCCTTGCGCTTGAGCGCTCAAGAACATTTCTTATATCATCGAGACCATATTTTAGCGAACCGGCAAAATCCGCATGACCCGGTCTTGGAATATGGATTTTTGTTTCTTCGGGAACGGGCTTATAGGCATCCATTCTTTCTTTCCAGTTTTCGTAGTCCTTATTTTTTATAAAAAAGGACACTGGAGAACCCGTTGTATATCCGCCCCTGACGCCGGATAAAAATTCTATTTTATCGGTTTCTATTTTCTGCCTTGCTCCTCTGCCGTATCCGGATTGCCGAAGTTTTAATTTTTCGTTTATAAAATCCTCATCTATTTTTATTCCAGACGGAAAATTATCAATTATTGTAATAAGTCCCTTTCCGTGAGATTCTCCCGCCGTTAAAAATCTTAGCATTGCTATTTACCTCCAAATACGCCTATAAATCAACTATGTGAAAATAAAATCTCCCCTATAACTCCCCTCCTTTTAAGGAGGGGTGTCAGGCGTCAGCCTGACGGGGAGGTTATCCCTCAATCATTGCATAAGCATTATGATTATGTATGCTTTCAAAATTTTCGGCCTCGACTTTATACCACTTAATGTCTTTGTTCTTTTTTAAAATAGCCGCCACACACCTGACCACATCCTCGACAAACCTCGGATTTTCATAAGCATGTTCCGTCAGATACCTTTCGTCCGACCTTTTTAAAAGCGAATATATAGGCGAGCTTGCACAGGATTCAACACCTTCGATTATATCCTCAAACCATATTAATTTGCTAAACTCTATGGAAACCGAAACGATGCCACGTTGATTATGCGCTCCATATTTCGATATTTCCTTAGAGCAGGGGCATAGGGTATTAATAGGCACTTTAACCCCAATTTTAATGACACTTTCTTCGCTTTCCTCAATACCCGCAGAAAAGGCGTCGGATTTGAAATCCGACGCCTTTTCTGATTTATCATTCCGCACTTTATTTTTTATCATTCCATTATAATAGCAAACATACTCCATCAGACTTTTTTTTCCGCTTACAGGAGCGCTCTTTTCTATAAAATAAGGAAATTCCATTTCCACCGAAGCGGAATTGGCATTTAAAACCCTCTTAATCTTTTTTAATATTTCAGGGAATTTAACAATGCTTATCTCCCCCCTGTACTCGTTTAAAACCTCGAGAAAGCGGCTCATATGCGTGCCTTTAAAATAATGGGGAAGATCAACATACATATTTATCTTTGCAACGGTGTGCTGGAGAGATTTTTTTTTGTCAAGAACAGAAATAGGATAGCTAAGGTTTTTTATTCCTACTTTATCTATAGCTATACCTCTTTTATCCTTTGAATTTTGAACATCGGTCAACATTAAAAATTAATATAATTTCTTAAAGACCTGATTATGGGTTCCTAATGCAACAAGGTAAAGTGCCTGGGTTTCTTTATCAATTTTAAAGATTAATAACCAATCATTTTTTAAATGAATTGCCTCATAACTATTAAAATTACCTTTTAAATTATGTCTTTTATATGATAGGTCAATTGGTTTTTCTTCTTGTAAATTAACAATTATGTTTTTAAGAATCTCAAAATCTAATTTTAAATACTTACCGCTAAGTTTATCTCTTTCTATATCCTTTTTATAATGTTTTTCGATTTTAATATCAAGCATTTATTATTAATGCAATAGCTATATACATTTATATGCCAAGCTCTCTAAACAAATCCTCAGCGGTTTTGTATGTTTCGGTATTTATATTGTTCTCAAGATTTTCGATTCGTTTTTTAATATCTTCGGAAGGCATAGCTAACTCAAAGGGAATTTTTTTCTCGATAGAAACAACGGCTAAAAACAAATTAACGGCATCTCCAAAGGTTAACCCCAATGTATCAAAAACCTCTTTTGAACTTTTATAAAACTCATCATTTATTCTTATACTTGTCTGTCTTTTCATTTAAAATTCACCCCTTTTACTTTATCACTATATATAATAGTATAATCCAATCGGAGTATAAAATCAAACAAAAATTTTATTATTATTCCTTTATAATTATAGGAGTAATAAATATCATTAACTCATCCTTGGAATAAGTTATATTCCTTGATTTAAAAAGCCATCCAAGCAGAGGGATATTCATAAGCAGAGGAATACCCTGGTTAGAAATCTGTTTACTGGTTTGATAAACACCGCCTAATACCACCGTATTTCCATTTTTGACAATAACCGTTGAATTTGCGCTTTCGGTGTCAAGCGTTGCTTGCGCGCCAAAAACTGGAGGCGCAACCGTATTGTTGGTAGAATTTATAACAAGTTTAACATTACCGTTAGCCATAATATGAGGAGTTATTTGCAGGGAAATTTGCGCGGTAATAGCCTGCGGCGCAGCCACCGCGCCAACACCTGCTATTCCCGGAAGATATAATGTCTCACCCTTTTCTATGGTAGCAGCCTGATTATTAAGAACAACAACCTTTGGAGAAGAAATAGCTTTTGATTTTCCTATTTTTTCAAGAGCTTCAAGCGTAGCGGCAATACTGGCATACTGATTAACTATTCCAACCGAAAAAGTGCCTGGAGAAGCGGCTGTGAGAGACGGCGCCGCAGCAGTAGGTGAAATCAAACCGGGACCGGAAGGAGCGCCCGATAATTGACCCGATAAATAGTTAGGATTGGCAATGTTGCTCGTCGGAGCGGCAATGGAATAACCTCCTTCCCAATTAATACCCAATTGAGAAGTATAAGTCCTGCTTACCTCAACCATTTTAGCTATTATTTCTACCTCCGGCGTCCGTTTGTCCAATCTTTTAACAAGACTAACTGCTCTTATAACATTTTTAGCCGTATCCGTTATTATCAAAGCATGGAGCGATTTATCATACATTATCGTACCTTGAGGGCTTAATACCGTTTTAATTTTTGGCATAAGTCCCGTTGCGCTAACATAATTTACAGGAACAATTTTAGTTATCTTTGGCTGAGAAATAGCCCTTGCATTCCTTTCGGCAGTCATGACAGACGCTATCGTTCCCGATGAATTTATGTAATAAATCCCATCTTTTTTAACCATCCCGAGTCCATATGCTTCCATTATAACGGACAATATATCTTTAAGCGGAACATTGCGCATTTTCATGGTTACGGTTCCTTTGACATCGGAACCGATTAAAACATTCATGTTCGAAATCTTTGCAATCATTCTAATTACATCCATAATGCTGGCATTTTGAAAATCGAAGCTAACCCTCATGTTAGTCGGGTCAACAAAGAGCTTTTTGACCGTGCGATGCTCGCCGGCGCTATTGCCGCCTTTTGGACTCGAACCTGCGAAAGAGTTTGTTTGAGGAAATATAATAAAAACCAAAAACAGCGATGTTATAAATATTAATTTAAAGCCCGTTTTACCTATAAATTTAAAATATTCTTTTTTCATTTTAATTTTCCTCTTTTATTTCATCTTCATAATAACATTTACGGCGTGCATCTGCCCTAAAGCATTATAAGTATTTTCGACTAAGTTTATCCTATTCTCGTTAATGGATACGACCCTTGCCCGATTAACCCCTATAATCGAACCAACCGTAATTATGTATGACCTGTTACCCGGGGTTTGAATCATTGCGAAATATTTTCCTCTTCTTTCCATAATTCCAACAATTTTTAATGATGACAGGCTGTATTGAAGCAACGGTATTTCTCCGACCTTAAACGAAACGGACGGTTTTTTTGTATATAAAAATGTTTGAAACGGATTTCTTTTTAAAAAATAAGGATATATTAACTGTGATTTCTGTGATTTTATATTTTTTTTAGCTAAAGCGGCTATGGACACCTTTGTGCCGTAAGATAAAAAATATAAAATAAAAATAATAACAAATATTAAAAAGGTTTTCTTCATTTTTTAACAACACCCCCTGCTTTTTTCACAGGTTTTTTTAGAGGAGTCCCCACAAAAGAAAATGTTGTTCCCTTAAAACCGACCGAAACCCGCTCACCTTTTGAACCTTTTGATATAGAAACATCATGGACATCGACTATCCTTTTCATAATTGCAAGTTTATAAAAAAACTTATATACATTATAAAAATCTCCGCTTATATTCATTGAAAAAGGAACGGTTTCATAAAAACCATTGGCAATGACCTTGCCGGGCTTAAACATTTTTAAATTAAGGCGAAGAGCCTTTTCATAATTTGCAATTTTCATCAAAAGCCCCGGTATATCTTTTTTAGACGGCAGTTCTAAAATAAGGCTTGCAAACTCTTTATTAAGCGCTTTCTCCCGTTTTATAAGCATCGGATATGATTTAACAAGAGTTAAATAAGAATTATATTTTATCCGAATATCTTTAAGCATTGCTTCTTTTTGACTTAATTTTACGGCTAAACCGGAATAAATAAAATAATAATAAATCGCCATTATTATTACAAATAAAACTATGCTAACGGTTAAACCTAAAATATTAGGATTTTTAAAATCGATTTTAGTTTTTTTTATATCCATAATAATTAAATTAAATAAAATAAAAAAATTATTTCTTAACCTTATTCAAGATGAACTCCTGTTTACTTTATCTATCAGCCGAATATCGATGTATCAATGCAAGCTAAATGTAAGACTAAAATTCTGGAGTTTCAATCCCTGTTTTTTAACTTCCGATGTCTGCAATAAAGTTACATTATCAAAAAAATCGGTTTTGTTTAAATTATCCATAAATAATGAAACAACCTGTCCATCAAGGGCAATCCCATTAACGCTTATATTGCCGTTAGCCGACTTCAAAGAATTAATCCATGCAAACCTTGGAATAGCCTCGGTAATGTAATAGATATACCCTATGGGTCCCATCTGTTCTTTTTTTAATGTTTTTATAATATTAATTTTTTGTATAATCCGGCTTTCTTTCCTTTTAATCGCATTTACCATTTGCACTTTAGGAAGCAATATAGATATTTTACCGTTATAAACTTTAATATTTTGATTGACCCCTGTAATTTTAGCTTTAATATAATATTGCGTAATAGATATTGCAACGGCTCCAAGAATAACCGGAACAATAAAATAAAATATAAGATTCTTCCTTTCGATTTTAATTTTTATCTTTTTCGGTTTTTTATTTAAATTAACTTTAATCATCGTTATTCAAGCCCTCTTAACGATAACCCTACGGCAATGCCAAATAGATGGCTCTGACTACCAGCAACTTCTTCTTTATTTAAAATATTTCTAAATGGATTTATAACCTCCACGGGAATATTAAGTTTGCCCTCTATATCGCCCGGAAGGCCGGGTAATCTACTTGAGCCGCCCGTTAAATAAATTTTTTTAGGGTATTGTTTATCGTTATTCGCCGAAAAATAATCGATTGTCCTTTGAATTTCAGAGGTTATTCTCGATATTATCATGTTGAGATAAATAGCATAATTGGTTTGAAAATTAATATCCCTTTTACTAATATCGCCTGTTTTTACATTTTCGGCTTCATTAAAATCTATCTGAAATTTTTTTGCAATCTCATCTGTAATATTGAAGCCCCCGATAGGAATATCTCTTCTAAATAAATTTAAACCTTTTTGAATTATATGAACATTCGTTTCGGATGCACCCACCCTTATAAGCGATACAAGTTCGTCAAATTCTTCCGGATAATTAAAACTAAACATATTTTCAACGGCTATGCAATCGACATCCACCACGAACGGATTTAATCCGCATTCTTGAATGAGCTGGGTTTGATTATTAATAATATCTTTTTTGCCCGCGATTATCATTATCATATTGTTGTTTGAATCTGTTTGAGATTCTCCCAAAACGACATAATCGTAAAAAACCTCGTTTATATCATAAGTAATATATTGTTGAGCCTCATAATATATCGAGGAACCCAGCTCATTCTCTTTCATTTTCGGCATTTCGACTGTCTTTATAATAACATGTTTGCATGGCACCGCTATAACAACATTTTTCTCTTTAATCCCAAGCCTTGAAAACGAACTTTTTAAATAAGAGGCAACAGAAGCTTTATCGTCTATTACCCCGCCGCTGACAGCGCCGCCCGGTAAAGCGATCACATCGGAATTCTCTATTTGGTACTTATGACCCGATTTTGAAAGACTTAACACCTTAATCGAATCAGAACCTATATCGATTCCCACACCATTTTTTGAACCAAAACTAAATTTAAATGCCATACCAGCCCTTCGTTCGTTTACCCTATATTAATATTACAATTATATTATAATATTATCATAATTTTTTAAATTTTATTAACTATTAATTTTTATAATTATTTTAATATAAATTATAATTAAATATAAAGATAAATTAAAACCCCTTTAATTGTCAAGTTTTTTATCAATTTTTGTTAATTTTTTATTAAAAATTTTTAATTTATTTTTTTCATTGATTTTTTTATTTCAATTTTAACTTCAAAAATCGTATAATATTTTCTAAAAATTATGAACAAAAACAAAATTATTTCATACATCCTTTTTGCCGTACTGATAATCCTTTTTATAGTCAGGCTCATATTAATAACAAAAATAGACCTGATTCCCGAAGAAACTTATTATTGGCAATGGTCAAGGCATTTATCGCTTTCTTACTATGATATGTCGCCTATGATTGCTTATACGATAGCCTTGACAACACTTTTCGGTAAACTTAATTCACAGTTTTTTGTAAGGCTTGCGGCACCGATAATTTCTTTACTTTTATCTTTATATGTATATTTAGCTTTAAAAAAAATTACGAACAATAATCTATTATCATTACTGTGGGCAGTTCTGTTAAATGTAATCCCGATACTTAATGTCGGTTCGATATTAATTGTTTATGGAAACCTGCAGATGCTATTTTTTTCATTAACGATATTGTTTTTGATATATCTAATTCTAACCAAAAAGGATTTTTACTGGTATCTGATAGGGGTTTCAACGGGACTCGCGATGCTTAGCAAATATACGGCTGTCTTTATCTACCCCATAATATTTTTATTTCTTATTCTAAGCAAAAACTACCGTAAATATTTTTTTAGAAAAGAACCGTATTTAGCCTTTTTAATTTCGATAGCCATATTTTCACCTGTAATAATATGGAATTATATGAACGATTTTGTATCCTTCAGGCATCTTATGACGCTATCCGGTCATTTTGTAACTTTTAGCGCATTCTTATTAAATCTGTTTTTATTTATTATTTCTCAGGCAGGCATAATTTCCCCGTTTATATTTATAATTATGCTAATCTCTATTTTTATAGGTTTTTATCTTGGATTAAAAGAAAATAACGACATATACCTGGCACTTTCCGCCTCATCTTTAGTCCCGTTTTTATATTTTATATATCAATCCGCAAAAACTACGGTTCAGCCTAATTGGCCGGTATTTCTATATTTTCCGGCATTTTTATTGTCTTTTATTTTGATATTGCGCCTGAATTTACATTTAAAGTCGCAAAAACTTAAAAATATAATAAAATACCTTTATGCGCTTTCTTTTATAACCGGGCTTGTTTTTTCATTAATTATATTCATGGAACCCTATTACCCGCTAATTAATATTGAAATAAGCAAAAACCCTTTGAGAGATGTATTAGGATGGAAAAAATTGGGATATTATGTTGACAGAGAACTTGCATCACATAAAAAAGACAACTTATTGATAGCGGCGAGGAGGTTTCAGGTAGCAAGCGAACTTGCATATTATGTAAAAGGAAGGCCGCAGACATATTCTTTTAATTATTTTATAAGAGATAATGAATATGCATTCTGGAACAATTTTAAAGATAAGAAAGGACGAAATTTCCTTTACATAATAGACACAAAATATGGCAAAAATATAGAAAACAGGTTATGTAAAAATTTTAAAAGTTGCTTGCTGTTAAAAAAGATAGCAATAACGCACGATAATGAAACAATAAGAACCGTAAAAATTTATTTATTAAAAGATTTTTTATATAAAAACAAATACAAATATCTGTTCGAAAAATTCTCCTCAAAAGAGTTTTAGCGGGGGTTTGGGCTTATCTTATGTTAATTCATTTAATGCCTTTTCAAATGCTTTCATGTGAGCGCTTTCTGCCCTTGTCACCATTTCAAACCATTTTGCTAATTCCTCGTTGCCTTCCTCCCTTGCCTCTTTAGCCATCCTTGGATACATCTCTGTAACCTCATATTTTTCACCCTCTATAGCCTCTTTTAAATTTTCTATGGTTGATTTTATCCCTTTTAAATGATTTAAATGTCCAAGCGCGTGTGCTGTTTCACCCTCGGAAATAGTTCTAAACAATTCGGCAACCTCGGAATACCCTTCGGCATCAGCCTGCCTTGCATAAGCAAGATATTTTCTATTAGCCTGAGACTCTCCGGAAAAAGCCTCCTTTAAATTATCTTCCGATTTTGACATAAAAAAACATACCTCCATGATGTTATTTTATATAATATATAATGTTGGAACAATCCACAATTTTATTTTATAAAGGAGGGGATTTTAAGGAATGATAAAATCCCGGGTTCCCTTGAAATTAAAATCCCTTTTCCTTAAGCACTCTAAGCGGGTCCGAAATCATATCCCCGAACTCCGCTTCCTTTTTAGAAAATCCAAAAGCCAGAGCCATCAACTGTGTCAAATAAACAACGGGAAGTTCGGAATCCTCCCCAAATTTTTCGACTATCTTAGGTTGATTTACATCCAGCGCTCCGGCGCATTTTGGACAGATAAGAACAAGGAAATCAGCTCCTGCCTTTTTTGCCTTTGAAAGGGTCTGCGAACACAATGTAAAAGAGGTTTCCTCATCCGAAACAACGTTTCTTCCCCCGCAACATTGGACCTCGTTGCCGTAGAAAACGGTCTCGGCGCCCATACCTTCCAAAAAATCGTGCATAAACCGGGGTCTTTCGGAATTGTCCAAATTAGGTTTTTTATCGGTAAAAGTGTACATTGACGGCCTTGAGTAAAGGCATCCGTAATATGGCGCCACTTTTAAGCCTTTTAGGGATTTAACCGTGTTTTTCTTTACCTCATCCACACCCTTTTCGTTGTACAAAAACTCCAGAATATGTCTTGCCTCGCCATCCGGCGTAAACTCACCTTCTATTTCGTCCGCTTCTTTAAATATCGAATTAACCTCGACAAGTTCGTTTTTATTTTCTCTCACCCTTGTGATAGACCTGGTAAATTCATGATAACAGACCGAACATGCCATAATCAAATCTTTTGAACCAAGCTGTGATTTTGCAAGCATCATATTTCTAAGGGGCAGGTACATTGAGACCGCCCCTTTTGATTTCATCTCTCCAATTCCGCAGCAATTATAATTTTGCAACTCGACAAGCTCTATGCCCATTTTTTTTGATACTAACTTAGAGCTGTTATTATAAGCTCTATCTATTGTCAGCAAAGCGCATCCGGGATAATATGCCGCTTGATTTTCCTTTAATTTATCCATTTAAACCCCCATTTACTTTATATCATTACTATTAAATATATCTTTAAATACATCTTTAGTTCTTAACCTTTACCTTTACCTTTACCTTTAAGCAGCAAAGCACTACATTGATTATTACATTGCCTCGTTTTCAATAGTCTTCACATTTTTTAAATAATTTTCTATTGCATCTTTTGATTTTCCCCAATTGTGCGGTTTGCCAAGCCTTAATATGGAAAAAGCCCTTCCATCCTTAGCCATCTTAAAAATAGCATCTCTTTCTATTTTTCCGATAAGATCTTTCGTCTTTCCCATTTTTTGCATCGACGAGGTATGAAGCTTTGCCAAATCTAATCTCCCGTGTCCTAAAATCATATCCTCATATATCTTTTTAACCTCTTCGTCAATCTTTAACTTACCTTCAAGCTCTTCAGGGAAATATTTTTTTATTAAAAGCGCGAGCGCCTCCATCATTTCAGCCGGATTTACCTGTTTTGGGCATCTTTGAGAACATTTATAGCATCCGACACACCGCCATGCGACATCCACATATTTTTTTAGCTCTTTTAAATTGCCAAGCTGCATCATATAAATAAATGCCCTCGGATTAAATCTTCTGTATAATGGGGTTACAGTGCAGCTTGCCGTGCACATTCCACACTGCCAACATCTGTTAATTCTAGAACCTACAACGGTTTCTTTAATCTCTTGAAAAAAGGCTCTGTCAAATTCCGAGTCAACCCTTGTAGTAATAAATGTATTCCATCTGCCTGAAACATCAACCCCGTCAATGACTAAATTCTTTTCCTCTTTGATGTGGTCATCTTCGATTAAATGCCTTGCTATAATATGTTCCCCTTTTTCGGCAACAAGTCTTTTTTCTTGTTTTTCTAAAGCCATAAAGCCCTCCAAATTTTAATAATCCCTCAAAATTCTTATTTTAAATATTATTCAAATCTAAGGTAACATCCAATTTTTCAACCCCCAATAACTTTTTCATCAATGTAAACCCGTCCGGTACACCGATAGATAAAGACTTAGATTCGGCATATACCATTTTATAAACATAATCCGAATACATATAACTTAAAAGAATATCAGCGCCGTAAGGCGGTTCGATTGCAAAGCCGTTTTTATTTGATAATTCGTAAAGATAAAGGGTTTCCTCTTTCATTTCTTTAATACTAAACGGCATAATATAAGGATTCCCATCCCATGTTCTTTTTAAAAAATCAGCCATATAAGGTAGGCATCCTGTTCCGTTATCCTGTCTATAAACCCAAGATGTCCATAAAACATTCTTTTCGGGCTCGTAAAAATGTAAAATTTCTAAAGCGATATCCCTTTTAACGATAACATTTTCATAAGGAAATGCCTCTAAAAATCTACCGACCCTTATTTCGCATGATTTTTTAAAATTACCCAAATGACTGAACCCGTTGTTCAGACTGTCGAGACTTACGGTCTCCAAAATCTTTTTCCTATGCCTTCTTATAGAAAAAATAATGGATAGTATTTTATCAAAATTATTCTTTTCCTGTTTTCCCTCGTTAACATCCTGTAAAAATTTTTTTACTATTTCCGTTTTCTCTTTTAAAAGAAAATTGAGGTGCTCAATCCTGTCATAGGGCAAATTCTCTCTTACAATTTCAAAGAACTTCCCCTCGTACCTCTTGTCGATTTTATTGTTTTTTAGAATATACGGCATAAAATTATTTATTTTTCATCGCATATACATAGGCATCCATTGCGGCGGCTCCGCCCTCTGTAATC
The DNA here is from genome assembly GCA_021798015.1 of bacterium. Classification (GTDB taxonomy): domain Bacteria; phylum SZUA-79; class SZUA-79; order Acidulodesulfobacterales; family Acidulodesulfobacteraceae; genus Acidulodesulfobacterium. Next base: position 9,254 of record JAJZYP010000019.1, on the reverse strand, counting down.
GAATCGGAAATAGCCTTTGGTCCCGTGCAAGCGCCCGCTAAAAACACCCCCTTTTTATTTGATTTAAACGGAGCCAGTGTAACATTTTGCGGTTTTAAGAATCCGTGTTCGTCAAGCTCAAGCCCTAACTTTTTAGCCATTTCCGGAGATTGAGGACCTCCCTCCATACCCGAGGCAAGCACCACCATATCAAACGGAATCTCGAACGGCCCCCTCAGTAATGTGTCTTCACCCTTGCATATTACGGTATTATTAGGTCCCGAGGTAATTTCTGCCACCCTGCCTTTAACTATCTGGACATCATGCTCTTCCATAGCCTCCCAGTATAAATCCTCAAAAAACCCGTAAGTTCTTATGTCCATATAAAATATATATACCTCGCAATCGGGAAAATGTTCTCTTAATTCGATAGCCTGCTTGACAGACACAGTACAACATACCCTTGAACAATATTGATTCCCGACATGCCTATCTCTGGAGCCGACACATAATATAAATGCGACATTTTTTGGCGGTTGTCCATTTGACGGTCTATTAACATTCCCCTCCCCAAACATTCTTTCTAAATCTTTAATATCGATTACATCATCAAAGAGCTGATATGAATATTTGGCATCCCTCGCAGGATCAAAATGTTCAAAACCGGTAGCAACAATAACGGAATCAAAGGTTTTTGTTTCATTCCCGTTAGGCGACTTTATTGTGACATCGAATTTTTTTCCGTTTTCTTTGAAATCTGAAACCTCCGAAGAATAATATATCTTAATATTACTATTGGTTTCAGTCTTTCTAATTAATTCTCCTATCACATTATCTGCAGGCTGCATATCCGGAAACAAAAATTTATATTTAAATTTTTTGGGGTTGCCGCCCAAGTAGGAATCCCTTTCCACCAAACTAACATTTACACCAAGGTCGGCAAGTAAAGTTGCCGACTGCATTCCCGCCGGACCTCCGCCAATTACTAAAATATTTTCAGCCATATAAAATCCTCCAAAATTATGATTTTAACTTGATTTATTTTATTAATTTATTTCATTTTATTTTATTTTAATTAAATTATTAATAAAATATCCCCGTGTATTATTTTGTAAGCGGATATTCATACAAATTAACGGTCTTTCCTCCGGCTTTAAGTTCTTCTAAATAAGCATTATATTCATCTTCCGATTTCTTCCAGTCTATTCCAATCTTTTCGCATAACGGCCTCCAATCCGTCGTATGCCACTGAAGTTGAACGATTTTATAAACATCCGCTCCGCAGGCTAAAGCGGCAAACATAACATCCGCCATAACTGGAACCTGCTCGGTATAACCCATAGCCTTTCCTATCCACTGGTTTTTATCCAATGTTGTGGTGCAGCCCGTATCCTGTGTAATACAGACGTCCGATTGAGCCTCCCTAACCATAGGTCTAATCTTTCTATCCATTACAAACGACCTTGACGCTTCTCTTTCAGTCAATATGTGCCTAAAACCAAATCCGCAGCAGTCATACCATGTCGAGTAATCCGCAACCTGCGCCCCTAACGTAAGCGCAATACCGGTAGAAACAGCCGTCCGTTTCCCCGCATAAATTTCTTTATCGTAAATACAGTCCTCGGGTATCATTTTATAACAATGACAGGCGGGATGAACCGTTACTATAATATTACTTAAATCATACTTTTTTAATTTGGCAATTTCAAAACGCATAACATGAACCCATTCGCTATAATGCACAATATACTCCGGAATAACTAACTCCCTGCCAATTTTATGCATTATCCTTCTAACCTCGTCTCTTAACTCCTTATTTTCAACCAACAGGTTTCGCATTTCTTTATAATCCCCGAATGTAGTGGCGCAATGAAACAAAGGAAACAACCCGAGTTCATATGCCCTGTGCCAGTTTCTTACGGCAACGGCGGCAAGCCCCACCGGATTGGATGTGGCAGAACCGTGGTAATTCCAGGCGGTGCAGGATGTCTGGTTTCTTTCGTCTATATACTCCAACCCCAGTTGATTCATAAACCATAAAATTGAAACGGGGTAACCGGGAATATTTCCGCATTGCCCGCATGATTTATGGTGCCACAATTTATTGGTGGGAATCTTTTTTTTCCAGCCAAATAAGGTTTCGGCTTCAATAGGTTTATTTTCTTCTTTTACATGTATGACCTTAACCTCTCCCTTTGCCTCAAGTTCCAAAAGTTCGTCATGAATATTTTCGAGCTTTCTTCCCGCAGCATGGATATAATCGGATTTTATATCGGCAAGCCCAAGCCTGTTACTGATTTCCATAGCCATATATTTCTCCTCTTTAAATTTATAATAATTTATTTTATTTTGTCATTCCCGCATCTCTTTGCCTGTGCGTTTCTCAACACACACACCCCCCACAGACAAAGATGGCGAAAATCCAGTCTTACCTTTATCGTCTTTATCATGAACTTCTCACATCGTCCACTATGTCTTGTATAATTTCATACAACGAAGGGTCAACAGATTCTATAATTTTAAAAACCCCCGCTTCATCAAAAATATCATATAGCTCTTTCATTGTTTCAGGCGCTACGTCCCATGCCAAATTTGTTACCTGCAATGTAGGCATAGGAATTGCCTTTCTTTTTGTCGGCAGATCAGTGGAAGCATATCCGATATGAGGACCCCAATCAGGAAAGAAATCAGGCTGAATCATATCCGGGGATAATTGATTACCGTAAGCGGTAAGTTTTAAAAGAACCCTTGAGTACGGTTTTAAAACCTTTTTTGCGGATTCAAAACCCCTTCTAACAGCAATTTCCCTCAATATTGCAATGACCCCGCCGGGATTGTTGAGAAATGGACAAATCATAGCGCATGTAAAGCACTGAAAACATGCCCAAATATATTCATCCATCATTGTCCAAATAAGCTCTGGATCCTTTGATTTCATGTTTTGAAGAACTATACGGGGAGAAAAATCGAAAAACCTGTGAGGGGGGCAACCGCCGGTGCATACGCCGCAGTTTAAACATCCTCTAACATACTCTTCGTATCTAAAATCCTTTCTTGCCTCTTCAAAAATTTCTTTTTTAAACTCGAAAGGAACAATGCTAACTCCGTTTTCATCATATTCCATAAATTACTCCCGCTTTATTATTATTATTCTTTATTATTTATTATTTATAAATATCAAAAAAGTAATTTATATAAGACTTTTATATATTATTATTGTAAGATTTTATCATCCATTTAATTCGGTGCATTGATAAATATCACAAAAAAATAAAAAATGCACAAAAACGACTAAACGGTTAATCAACCGGTTAAATAGATTGACTTTCTGTTATATTTGCTATACATATTAAGGTTATCACAATAAATCAGAAAGTCAAATTAAATTAAAACTTTTTTATAACATATCCTCAACATCTTCGACTTCATCCTCTCTTTTAGAAGCGGCATCCTTATACATGTTAAGTTCACGAGAGGATTGCATGATGCCTTCGGATGACGACGCATGTAAAATTTGCAAGTATTGAAGAATAGTAACAAAAAATAGTCCGCCTATCATATTGCCTATGATAGTTAAAGGAACATAGGGATAAAGCCATGAAAGGTAGGATATATGAGAACCCGTATTAATAGCAATTAAAATTTCGGATGAAGCAACAACAATATGGCTGAATGAATCTAAATATATTAAAAAACCAACCATCCAAATTATAAAAATCCTCGCGAGAGTGCCGTTTGAAGCAATCAAAAGCCATGTCATAAGCGTTATCAGCCAGCCGGCAAATATTGCGCTTAAAACCATTACAAACGGGCTCCTATTCATATAACCATTTGCCGCGAGGTGTATATGATTAACAACAAAACCGGGGACTATCTGGTTTAATGAACCTGCTATCGCAAGCGCAAATATAAAAATTCCCGCCATATTGCCAATCAATGTTAAAAACCATAATTTTAAAAGGTTTATAATTTTACTTTTTTTAGCTAAGACTGCCGTAACCGGAACCAAAAAGTTTTCCGTAAAAAGTTCGCTTTTGCCAATCATTAAAAATACAAATCCTATCGGAAAAAACAGGGCGCCAAATATTTTAGAAATATTTGCCCCGACAAAAGGAGCGGTTGCGCCTGCAACATAAGAAGATGCAATTATTCCGAAGGTAACATTCATACCCGCAATTAAACCCGACATCGACATCTCGAGCCATGTTCTGTTAAGACGAACTTGTCCGACCTCGACGGACGCTTTAAAAATCTCGGACGGTTCTTTTCCGCCGGGTTTTTCTGCGCCCCTAATGGCGCCGATGCGAGCCTTTGTGGACTCTAAAATTTCGTTTATCCTTTTTGATAAATATAAAGAATGATGTATCTCTTCGGCAAGATTATTCTCTAAAAGTGCCCTGACACCTGGATCTTCGATGATTTCTAACCCTGCGGTATAATCGTTTATGGCGTTTTCTTCAATCTGCAGGTCAATCCTTAGCATATCTAACGGAGCCGCAACCTGATGCGAGGCTTTGCTGACGCCTTTTTGAGCTTCCCTGATTTCATCAAGCGGTTTTGGCGTGCCGCCCAGCTCGGTTATTTTTTCCCTGATATTAATAATATGCCCGCTTTCGGTCGAGGCAAAGGATTTTAGCGCCTGAACTAATGTAGGGTCTTTAAGGGTTTTTGTCTGCTCCATATATAAATCCCGACCGGCAACCTCGGCAGCAAGATATTTTTGGAGCAAAAGGATAGTTTCTTTTATTTTCTTTTTATCAATGTCTTTATCGTCATGTTTAATGTATAAATCGGTCATTTGATTTTATTTTTATTTTATATTATAGTCCGTTGCGCATAATTTTGCAACCCCGGTATCGTCCCCAAATCCCGATTTAGAAACTATTTATAAGTTCTAATGCTAAATAACACTGGATTCCCGCTGAAGCGGGTTGGGACACCCTTTGGGTGAAAACCTAAATACCTGCAAAGTCATTCCCGCGAAAGCGATATTTTAGTCCATGAGCTTATCAAAGCAAGTCTTTGATATGGACTAAAATGCCAGAATATAAAATCCTAAATCGGGATTTGGGTCGGCTATCCCAAAATTGACTTCAAAGTCATTATGTTATAAAATAAAATCCCTATGGCATTAAATAATAATAACGATAACATCGGCGAAACAGCCCCCGCTTCGACAAAAAGGCTTTTAATTGCCATTCTTTCCACTATTGCCCTTGCAGACTTCGGATTAGGATTAAACACGGTCGTTCTCCCCCTCTATGCAAAAAGTTTAGGCGCAAGCATAATTACTATCGGGTTGATAATCGCGTCCTTTGGTCTTGCTCGAATATTGATTAATATTCCGGTAAGCATAATCAGCAAAAAACTTAAATCCCAATATATCCACATAGGGATACTCTTCATTTTTTTGGGAGCGGCAGGTTATTTTTTTTCAACATCATACTATCAGTTATTTATTTTCAGATTTCTGGAGGGTTTTGGCTCCGGTATTATAAACACTTCTTCAATGATAATCCTTACAAAACGGCTTTATCAAGATGAAAAAAGGGCAAAGGTCTTAAGCATATATATGATAGCAAGAAGGCTTTCGATGGGTTCGGCCCCTTTTCTGGGAGCCATCGTCGCATATGAATTTACCGATAAAACCACCTTTTTGCTTTATACAGCAATTATGGCCATAGGGCTTATAATTGCCCTTTACAATAAGAGGTTTTTAAATAATGTCGAAATACAGGGAACTGCGGGGAAAGACGAAAATGATAAGAATAGGGATAAAAAACCAAACGAAAGGGATGGCAAAGATAACAAGGATAGTAAACATGCGTGGTTCAAGAAATATTTATTTTTACTGAAAAACATTAGCTTTATAGCTCTTTGTTTTTTAACATTTTCATTTTTCTTTTCAAGAATAGGCTCAAGGCGAGAATTAACGCCTCTCGTAGGTTTTAGCATAATGAATTTAAACAAAGCCGACATTGGACTGCTTATATCGATATCGGCTTTAATCGGGGTAGTTCTAACTTATTATTCCGACAGGATAATAAACGCAATGGGTATTAAAAAATCTATAATAACATCGTTTATTATAAGCGCAATCGGCGTTTTAACCTTTATAGCCTTTCAAAACATCCTGACCTTTGGTCTTTCCATTATTTTATTAAGCGCCGGCGGTGGGTTTTCAGGTCCCGCAAGAAACCTTTATCTTATGGATAGCGTAAATCAAAGCCATTATGATGAAGCGATTGGAATTTACAGAACATTAAGCGATTTAGGGTTTGTTTTGGGACCCGTTGCCGTGGGGGCAGTATTTGATTACTTTAATTATCTATCCGCTTATAGTTTAGTTGCCGTTGTTATTATTGCGGCAACAATCTTATTTGGATTGTTTGCAAAATCCTATAAAAAAATGTCCATTAATTCCACTTGATTGAAAAAATGTGAACTGCCTGCCGTTAAATTAGCGAAATCAATCTACCGCAAATAAACCCAGCGGCAGCGGCAGCCCCGCCTATTAAAACCATCTCCGCAGAACTCCTTAATCCGTCGGTTTTTGTAACTTTTGCTTTAGCGATACCTGTAAATATCAAAACCAATACCGATAACATTACGGAAATAATAATCGCAATTAAAGAATTTTTAATGAAAAAATACGGGATAAGCGGAGGAATGCCCCCTGCCAGAAAAGACAGTCCCGTATAAGAGGCAATTTTTAAGGGTTTTTCATAATATTCCAAACTTATACCGAGTTCATCCTGCACCATAAAATTAAGTAAAACCTTTTTGTCAGCCATAAGCCTTTTAACGATTGGGTCAATTTCCTCTTTTGTAAAACCCTTATCCTGATATAACTCGTAAATCTCTTCAATTTCTTGATTAGGGTTCTCGGTTATCTCCCTTTTTTCCCTTTTAATCTCTTTTTGATAAAACTCATTTTGCGACTTTGTAGCAAGATAAGCCCCAAAAAACATCGAAATAGTCCCTGCCACAATTTCTGCCATACCAGACATAAGAACTATTTTGGTGTTTACGAGGGCTCCCGTAACACCCGCAACAAATCCCACGGTGGAAACTAAGCCGTCGTTTATTCCAAAGACAAACTCCCTTATAAGTTTTCCTTCAGGGGTATGCCAGTCCTCATTGTGAAATCTTTTTAAAGGATCCATAATTCAATTTTAAAATATAAAATATAAGATAATTGTTTATTTAATTAATTTATTTAACTACAAGAATGGAGCATGGCAGAGCATTTATTATCCTTTCGGCGGTGCTGCCTAAAAGTATTTCGGCTAATTTTTCTTTATCCTTTCCCTTATGTCCCAAAATTAAAAGTTTTTTTCTCGTCTCAACCGTAAAATTTACTATTTCTTTGCAGGGAACCCCTTTCCTGACAATAACCTCAAGATTGGATTTTTCCTTTGTAAACCTGTAATTTAACCCGCCAACAATATCCTCAAACTTCTCCGCTAGATTCTTTTCATAATTCTTTATTTCTTCCGATTTTAAATTTCTTACGGCTTTTTCATCGATAACATGTAAAATAGTAAACATCTTAATCATGTCGTAAGGCACTTTGTTTATGAACGACAAAGCCTTAAACGAAAACTCGGAAAAATCGGTTGCAAAGACAATATCGCTAAAAAGATATTTACAGCTCATTTTCTCATCGTTTTTTATAACACTTGACGAATGAAACAAAACCCTTTTCATAATAAGAATGGGTTTATCTACCTTAATTAAAATGTCATATAATGGCGAGCCGTAAAATGAAAAAAACCCTTTATGCTTTATATTTGCCTTTTTATCCAGAACAACAAAATCTATATTTTCTTTTTTGGCTTCATCCGCAATTTCATCCGCAATGTTTCCTACCTTTATAACATAACGAACATCAAATCCCGACTTTTCTAAATACCTTTTTATATCCTCAAGCTTAACCTCGGCAAATTTCCGTATCTTTGCCTCATCCTCCTTTTTATAAACGGAATAAAGACTGTGCTGAAAAAGGCTTGGGTCGATAATATGAACTAGGATTATTTCCCTTAATCCAAGCAGGGAATAGTTTGCAAAACAGTCCAGATTTTCGTAATAAAAATCACCGAAATTTATGGCATAAAGCGCTGTATTTAGCATAATAACTCCTTAAATCTTTCAAAAAACTTTTACTTTTTATATATTTCTTTTCTATGACCTACTTCAAGAATTGCCATGCTTTTCTCAGAGATGTTAACGACATAAATTATACGATAATCGCCGTAGCGACATCTGAACATTCCTGCAAGATTTTGCTTTAAGGGTTTACCTAAGCCGATTGGATCTCGTGCCAGGTATGTTTCTACTTTTTCAAATATTTTTTGTCTGACAGATATATCTAATCTCTTTAAATCGTCAAGCGCCGCCTTATGCCAGATTATTTTATAATTCATAATCCAAGATATTTGCTTGCTTCCTCATGACTTAAGTACTCGGCATTCTTATCGTTAAGACGCTCTAATGCAAGATAGCCTTCTTCGTTCTCTTCGAGATACTGCTGAAGAGCTTCTCTCATATAAAAACTCTTTGATCTTCTTGTTTTAACGGCCAAGTTTTCAAGCCGGTTTTCCAACTCTTTGGGTAGTTTTAAGCTTAACATTGTACATCTCCCATAAATGTAATATTATTATTACCTATTATTACATTTATTACTTGAAATGTCAAATGATATTTTTATTAATTTGTTGAATTGGACGGTTCGGCTTCGATGTAAATGCCGGTGCCGCCTCCATTAGTAGGACAAGCGCTGGTGCCGCTGCCCTTTATCACGACCTCCGCCGTAATCTCTCTTTCCGTTCCGCCGGCAAAGCCGTTTGAAGTGATGATATAGTAAGTGCAATTACTGGTGCCGGCGCCTGTCAATTCACCTTCCACGGCGCAAAAAGCCGGGGTATAATTAACGGATGAAGGCAGATTGCCCTGTAAGTTGCCGGAAAGATATTGTAGTAAGCCGATACCGCCGCTTACCCCCGGCGGCAAAACTGGAGAACTCGGACAGCCTGAGCCGGACGGTCGTGAGCCGGAAAAAGCGCCTCCGTTTTCCAGTTCGTAAAGTGTTATCTCCACCCCAGACTTTGCGGCATACTTCGCCGCCGCGCTCGTCAGATTAGACCTCGAAACAATACTCCCGCTTGCCATAAGATATGCAAAAATCGACCCAGCCAGCCCCAGCATTACAATAATAATAATAGCCAGAATTATGGAAATACCTCTATTTGAACTAACAACCCCGTTTTTAAAAA
>JAJZYP010000105.1 GCA_021798015.1 bacterium | reverse complement strand
GCCGTTCTAACCTCACAGCATGAAAAAGCCTATATGCAGGTACAGCAAATCGCAACAAGTGCCATACAGGGAAACTTAGATAAAAATTCCCAGAATAAATTTGAACAAATTCTCGATAAGATATCAAGAATACAGATTCCGGAAAAATAGAACAATTTTTCGAAAATATAATGAACCCATAAATTAAAACAGGATTTTGAAAATTAAACTTCCTTAATTGCAAAAATATGTTGACAATTTTATTGACATTTAATATTAATCGTATATAATAAAAATATGGAATTTCAATGGAATAATGAAAAGAATGAAAAATTAAAAAGGGAAAGGGATATATGTTTCGAAGATATAGTGACCGCCATTTATGAAGAGAAATTGCTTGATATTATTGAACATTCGAATAAAGATAAATATTCAAATCAAAAGATTTATATCGTAGAGTTTAATGGATATGCCTGCTTAGTTCCTTTTGTAAGAAATGGAGATATAATTTTTTTAAAGACCATATATCCGGATAGAAAAATGACTAAAAAATATTTAAAAAATAACGATAATAGAGGTGAATAAATTGGAGAAATATTTGGATCTCGAAACAGATCGGGAAGAAAAAGAATTAATTGAACAGTTGGAAAAAGGTGAATTTGTTAAAGTTAAAGATTTTGAGAAAGAAAAGAAAGATGCTGTCCTTGCTGCGGGAAATTTCCTTGAGAAAAAGAAGAATATTAATATTAGGATTACCGAATACGATTATCTTAGGCTTAAAAGAAAAAGCGCCGAGACTACGATACCTTATCAAACTCTTATATCAGCATTCATACACGAATTTGCAGAGGGTAGGATAAAATTAGAGATATAAATTTGAGGATAATAAATAAATCGGATGGGAACGTATAGTTCCTAATCGGCAATTTATTAATGTCCCGTAATGGTCTAACCCCCAATTGATTTCATTATAGTGTCTAATTTTATTCCAGTCAATTAGGGGGCTAATACAGTTTCTTTTTATATGTAAATACTGGATTCCCGCCTACGCGGGAATGACACCCTTTGGGTTAAAACCTCAATCCCCGAATAGTCATTCCTGCGAAGGCAGGAAAGTTTCTTTGAAACTTCACATATCTTCGGCACGCGTTAAAGGGCGCACGCCGCCCTTGCGTGCCGAAGATGCTGAAAGCCATATCGGAAGCACGCGTTTATCAAAGCATGTCTTTGATGCGTGCTGGAGATGGCGAAGCGTTAATCCAGAAAATAAATTTCTATTGCAGGATTAAGGTTTTATTTCGCACTTGACATTTTATATACTGTGAAGTATTATACTTGTAAGTATATAAAATAAAAATAAATAGAGACGGGTTAAATTAGATTGGAAGCGGAATTTATCGACAGAAAAAATGAATTAGCTTTTCTTGAAGAAAACTGGAACGATGCGGATTATAAGGCTAAGTTTATAATTTTATGGGGCAAAAGAAGGGTAGGCAAGACCGAGCTTGTAAAAGAGTTTATTAAAGATAAACCTAAAATATATTTTTTGTCTGAAAATACAAGCAATAACGAACAACTTAAGAGATTTTCCCAAGCCGTAGGGAATTTTTTTAACGAACCTTTATTGAAAGTAAGGGGGTTTTCGGAATGGGAGGAGAGCTTCGACTATATAAAAAGAAAAAATGAAAAATTTATCTTAGTAATAGATGAATTCCCATATCTTATTCAATCTAACCCTGTTATTCCGTCGCTTTTTCAAAAAGCGTGGGATGAATACTGGTCAAAAACTAAATTATATCTTATTATACTCGGTTCAAGTGTTTCTATAATGGAAAATGAGGTTCTTGGATATAAATCTCCTTTATACGGCAGAAGAACTGCCCAATATAAAATAGATCCTATGCCTTTTAATTCTATCGGTTTATTCAGAAAGCATGAATCGTTCGAAGACAGAATGATGCATTATGCTCTTGGAGGAGGCATTCCTGCTTATTGGCTTCAGTTTTCGGAAAAAAAGGATTTTTACGGTAATTTAAGGGACCATGTTCTAAAAAAAGGACAATTTCTTTATGAGGAAGTAGAATTTGTTTTAAGGGAAGAGTTAAGAGAACCACGGTATTATTTTGCTCTTTTGCAGGCAATAGCTCAAGGGAAAAGGAAACTGTCGGAAATAGTCAACGCAACCGGAGTTACGCAGTCTGCCGCAAATAAATATCTGAGTGTTCTATCCGATTTAGTTATAGTAGAAAGGGAGATTCCCGTAACCGAAGAAAAACCGCTAAAAAGTAAAAAGGGGCTATATCGCATTAAAGATGAATTTTTTGCGTTCTGGTTTGCTTTTGTTTTTCCCAGCCGTTCCAGAATAGAGATTGGGGAATCCGAAAGCGTAATTGAAGAAATTAAAGCAGGCTTAGACCGTTATATATCTTTTGTTTATGAAAGAGTTGCAATACAAATTTTGTTAAATAACAGTGAAAAATTATTTAGATTTAGCGCATTAGGAAGATGGTGGGATAAAAATCAAGAAATAGATATTATAGGCATAAATCCATCAAGCAATTCTATTGTTTTTTGCGAGGTTAAATGGAGCAAAAAACCTGTAGGGTTGGATATTTACGAAAATTTAAAACAAAAAACAAAGCTGGTAGATTGGGGAGAAAAAAATAGAAAAGAATTTTATTGTTTATTTTCAAAAAGCGGCTTTACCGAAGCTATGATTAAATTAGCACGTAAAGAAAATGCAGTTCTTTTTTCCGGAGAAAATCCGGCATAACCGGAATAAATAAAAGTAAAAATATATCTTTGTCTGCAGGCTTTAAAAAGCACTGCTTTTTAGCAGACGAAGATGCTAAAAAATGGCAACTTGGCGGATAGAAATCTCCAAAAATCCTAAAGTTTTTTTTATGGATTTAGGGATTAGAAATGCCATACTTGGAGATTTTAAACTAATAGACGACAGGTTCGACAAGGGAGCGTTATTCGAAAATTATATATTCAGGGCGTTTTATGAAAATGACAAGAGCGTAAAATATTATAGAAGTAAAAGCGGAGCGGAAATAGACTTTATAATAGACGACAAATTGCCCGCCTACGTAAAGTCTAAACTTTCAAAACCTTCCGTTTCCAGGTCTTTCCGTAATTTTATCCAGAAGTATAATCCAGGTAAAGGCATTATTTTAAATTCAAATATAGCCGATTCTTTATTAATAGACGGATGTAATGTTTTATTTCTCCGGCACTATATGGTAGAAAAGTCGGCAATCTGATTTATTATTATTTGTTAGTTAAGGTAAGGTTTATAGCCGTCGGTATTGACCGCTCCGCTCTCACATTACTTCGTAATGTTCGTGAAGTTCCTTCGGAACTTTAGACGGCTCATAGACAAATTAAAAGTTATTTATAGATAGACATTTTAATAGTTATTAACAGTATCCCGTCGAGGGTATTGACTATAATCACCAAAAATGATAATATTTAGTGATTATAATATCTAAAATATATATCTAATTAATTTATAAGCATTAATATTTATATTATTATTCACTAAACGTTATTATGGAAACAAAAAAAATAATAAAAAGGCAGTTATTCGAACTTGTACTTAAACATTCCTTTAAAGAAAAAGCTGTTATAATACTTGGACCCAGGCAGGCTGGAAAGACGACCCTTTTATTTGAGATTGCCAGATCTTTTGATAAGCCGTACATATTTCTTAATTGCGACGAACCGGATATAAGAGACCTTCTTTTTAACGCAACATCCGATAAACTTAAAGCAATCATCGGCAAAAACGTCATCGTAATAATTGACGAAGCCCAGAGGGTTAAAAATATAGGTTTAACGATAAAATTGATGGTTGACAACATTAAAAATATTCAGATTATCGCCTCAGGTTCTTCCGCATTTGAATTGTCAAACGAAATAAACGAACCTTTAACCGGCAGAAAATATGAATTCCGATTACTGCCATTTTCCACGGAAGAGCTTATAAGCGAATTCGGAATATTGAAAGAAAAAAGACTTCTTGAACATAGGCTTATATATGGTATGTATCCGGATATAATAAACACGGAAGGACAGGGACTTGAAAAAGAAAATTTAAGAAATTTAAGCGACAGCTATTTATATAAAGATATATTTACGTTTAACGAAATAAGGCGGCCGGAAACCGTATTTAAACTTCTCGAGTCGTTGGCGCTTCAGGTATGTTCGGAAGTTTCTTATAACGAGTTATCAAGACAGGTAGAAGCTGATAAAATAACCGTTCAAAGATATATAGACTTATTGGAAAAGTCTTTTGTAATATTCAGATTACGGTCTTTTAGCCGGAATTTAAGAAACGAACTTAAAAAAAGCACGAAAATATATTTTTGGGATAACGGTATCAGAAACGCGGTTATAAATGATTTTTCGGTTTTAAATTTAAGGCAGGATAAAGGCAAATTATGGGAAAACTTTATCGTGAGCGAAAGAATAAAGTCGAACCTGAATAAAAACAGGTGGGTTAAAAGCTATTTTTGGAGGACATTGCAAAAACAGGAAATAGATTATATAGAGGAAGAGAACGGAAAAATAAATGGTTATGAATTCAAATGGAACGCAAAAGCAAAAAAAACAACACCTTCCGCATTTCAGGAAGCTTACCGATCCGTCGTGTCGGTTGTCAATCCTGAAAATTATATTGAGTTTTTAACGGAAAAGAAATAACCTGAGCAAATTGCCGTATAAACACATAATTGATAATTGACCTAAATAAAATAAGACGCCATAGTTGACGCTACAATTAAGTTATAATTGAATATGAGAATAAATAAATCAGATACCTTTTTCTCAAAATGGCTCAGGGATTATACTTATACATATTTAGAAAGGGATCTCGCCGATGAAACAACTTGCTATAAGAGGAATACCGGACGAACTCGAAAATATTATTAGAAAAGAGGCTGCGGAAAAAAAAGGGGGGGGGGATTTTTAAAAAAAATTAGGGTGAATTTTATACTAAAAAGATTTATAATTAGCACTATATTTAGTATAAAATAAAAATCAAAAGGAGAATATTTTATGAAAACTATTTCGGCAAGCACTACGGTTAGCGTTTCCGAGTTAAAGAAAAATTTGAGCGATATTATAAAAAAAGCGAACGGAGAACCCATAGCCATATTAAACCACAATATTCCTACCGCCTATCTGGTGCCGTCGGATACTTACGACGAGCTTATATCTAAGCTGGAAGATTATGAACTCGGTCTAATCATAAAACAAAGAGAGGCGGAAAAACTCCGTGCCGTTGAAGTAAAATTAAATGAACTATAAATATACGCTGAAATTTATTCCTACGGCATTAAAAGAGTGGGATAAATTAGACAATTCTGTAAAAGAACAATTTAAAAAGAAACTGTCGGACCGCTTAAACGATACATGCGTTGCTTCAAGCCGCCTTCACGGATTTGAAAACTATTATAAAATAAAACTTAAATCTGCGGGTTACCGTCTTGTGTATGAAGTATTAGAAAATGAAATGAGCGTCATCGTTATAGCTATTAATAGACGGGATAAAATTTATAAAAAACTGTAATCGAAAAATAGGGACGGAAAAATGATATACTTTCAAACGACCCCAAATAATGCCGGAGTTTATGTTTACGGCGATTATAAAGATTTTGATGCTCTCTATGAATCCCTTCA
>JAJZYP010000104.1 GCA_021798015.1 bacterium | reverse complement strand
ATTTTATCTAAATATTTATCTGAAAAGCCTTCAATTTCTTTGTTTATTTCATTGATTTTATTTATATCTTGATTGTCGTCTAAAAAATTAAGGTTAATTTTATTTTTATTGTAATAAAAATAAGGCTGCAAGAAGTCTATATCGTATGACGCTTTATTATCTTTTAATTTTAACTCCCTATAAGCTACTGAGTTTTTGCATAAAAAGCTTTTATCGTTTTCTCTGTTTACGCAAATATGCAGAACGGGACTATTAATGCCGAGAATATGCTTTTCCTGTAATAATTCTGTCTCTTCCATGCTCAATCTCGTTTTTGAAGTATCATAAATAAATCTATCTTCTAAGTTATTAAGTTTATAGTTTATAGTGAAATAAGTGCCAGATTTTTTATTTGTCGGTTTACCGTCCCATAAAGCAATGAGTATCATAGAAGAATCGGCAATGAAAAGGTCTGTCCTGAAATATTGCCGTTCTTTTTGATTTTGATTTGGTTTATTTAATAAATTATTTTCCCCGTCGATTCTTATGTCGTCCTCATAACCGACGCAATATACTCTTTTGGCATTATTAAGTAATTCTTTTAATTCATCTTTTTTATCAGAAGCGCAATATTTAATATATTCATCTTTTTCAAAAGGCAATGGACAGTAAAGCTCTATATTAATACCGTTTTCTTTTGCTTTTAAAACAGTTTTGGCATATAACCTGTCAGAACCTTCCGCTAATCCAGATATTCCTATAAGGGGACTGGAAGGATATTTTTGGGATATATTTTTTAATATTTCTATTAAAAAATTTTCATATAAAGAGTATAAATCATCGGATAAATATATATTTCTGTGTCCCGCAAGACCTATAGTAATAGGGATTTTTTTGGAGTTGCTACTTTTATTCATGTTTTTATTATAATTTAATACTATTTTTATAGTTATCTTCTTATTTTTAACTTAGATTTTTTTATTTTCAATTTCGATTAATTTTAAACTTTTATAATATTTTCTATTTCTTATAAATTTTAGAATTGTTAATAAATTTTAGAATATTTAAATTTAAATGCAAATTGAATCGTTACCGACAAAAATTCCATAATTAAATCAGGTCCGTTTTTTGCATGTAACGTTTTCAATAAACAGCTTTTGACCAAATTTATGAATAAAGTCGAAAACTATATGAAAATCACGGCAAAGACAAAAATACCCGTTTCATTTTTTATAAACATAAATATACTCTCCTTTTAAAATCTTAACAATACTTCACATATTTTCTATTTCTCAATACAACTAAGGAGTTCATTTTCGGATAATAGCAATTTTTCTGAGTTTTCCCAAAATTTAAAGCCTAATTTTTTCTGTAAATTATCTAAAATTTCATCCGCTTTATTATACTCTTTTGTATCTCCATTATTATCTGCATTGACTTGAAGGACTATTCCATCGTTCTTATATACTTTTAAAAGACCATTCACTATATCTGGCGTAAATCCCTCCCCGAATTCTTTAGCGAGTTTTTCCCATATATCTATAGCCTTTTCGAATTCAATTACTGCTTCATTATTCGCTCCGATATTAAAAAGGGCAATGCCCTTGTTTGTTGTGGTTTTTGCAAGATTGTTAGACATATAAGGGTTAAACCCCTTTCCTAGTAACATTTGTACTTGCTCCCATATTTCTATAGCATTTTCATATTCCACTAATGCCTTTTCGTTTTCTCCGATATTTTGAAGAGCAACTCCCTTGTTTGCAAAAGCTATTGCAAGACCGTTCGACATACCAGGCGTACGTCTCTCCTCGAGTTCATTAGTAAGTTTCTTCAACATACCTATAGCCTTTTCGAATTCAATTACTGCCTTATTAGTCGCTCCGATATTAAAAAGGGCAATGCCCTTGTTTGTTGTGGTTTTTGCAAGATTGTTAGACATATAAGGGGTAATAAATCCCTCCCCAAGTTCTTTAGTGAGTTTTTTCCATATACCTATAGCCTTTTCATATTCCGCTAATGCCTTTTCGTTTTCTCCTATATTTCGAAGAGCGACTCCCTTGTTGTTGTAAACTATTCCAAGATTGTGCGCCATATCTGGTATAAATCTCTCCCCAAGTTCTTTAGTGAGTTTTTTCCATATACCTATAGCCTTTTCATATTCCGCTAATGCCTTTTCGTTTTCTCCTATATTTCGAAGAGCAATGCCCTCATTGTTATAGGTTTTCGCAAGATTAATAGACATATAAGGGTTAAAGTCCTTCCCGATCATCTTTTGTACTTGTTCCCATATTTTTATAGCTTTTTCGAATTCTATTAATGCCTTGTTATTATTTCCCATTACCTGAAGAGCATTGCCTTTATTGGTATATGCTTTTGCAAGGCCGTCCGCCTTATCAAAGGTAAATCTCTCACCCATATTTTCCCTAAGTTCTTCACGTATCAGTATGGCTTTTTCAAATTCTATTACTGCTTTGTTATTATTTCCCATGACTGCAAGGGCATCACCCTTATGCGTATAAGTTTCTGCAAGTCCGTCCGCCATATCGAAGGTAAATCTCTCACCCATATTTTCTCTAAGTTCCTCACGTATCAGTATAGCCTTTTCGAATTCTATTACTGCCTTGTTATTATTTCCAAGTTGTCGAAGACAATTGCCCTTGTTCATATAAGTTGCTGCAAGACCGTCAGCCATGTCCGCATTGAATCTTATCCCCATATTTTCCCTAAACTTCTCACGTATCCGTATGGCTCTGTTAAATATCTTTAAGGCATCATTGTTATTAGAATACATTGCAAGAAATAAACCAAAATTATTTAATAAATTAGGGTTGTTATTCCATGCTGATGATAAACTTTCAATAAAGTTCGGTAACCATTCTTTAACCTGTTTTTGCCATTTAATTTCTTGATAAAGATTATCTGGATTACCTCTTTCAAAATCTTCAACGAGATATTCAGCTATTTCTGCCATTCCTTCTTCGGAATCGATAAAATATTTGTTTGGGCTATCTTTTGTATTTGTCGTAAGCCAGTCAGTAAGAGATTTATGAAAAACCTTCAAACCTTCGTCAGAACTTGCAATATAACTTCCAAGTAGATTAACGCATTCAACAAATTTTTCCTTGTTGAAATCAGTTATTTGGCGTTTAAGTATCTGATACAAAAGTTCTTCCGGAATAGGTCCTAAAGAAGTTATTATAATACGAAGCAAAGGTCTTATAAGGTTTTTGTATTGTTCATCTGTAAATTTTTTACCAAATTGCGAAGCATATAAAGCATAAAGCCCTTTTAAAGTATCTCCTAATCTGTTTATATCTAAAGTTCCTTCTTTAATTCCCTCAAATACCAGTTTTAAATAAAGCACCATGCCTTCGCTTTTTTCAATCAATATATCTGTAATATCTTTTAATTCCGTCTTAGATAAACTATTTATTTTGCCTTTTACAATCAACCTTTTTAAACTATTTTCTATATAATTTATTAAATCTTTGACATTGTCCTCTTTGAAAGATGCGCCGTCTATTCTAAACGGGTTATAGCCCTGCATTTGGATTACGACCGAAGGATCGGGGCGGCTTGTAACGATGAAACTTAGATTTTCAGAAAGTTCGGCAAATTCATGGGCTATTAATTCTGCAATCGGATTATTGCCTTCTTTGTCGGATACCTCATCGAGTGCGTCTATTACTATTACGTATTTTTTGCCATTGCCTATAAGTTCTTGAAGGGGTTCCTTGAGAAGTTTGCGGAAAAGATCGTAAGTGCTTTTCTCGCCTATCTTAATTAATTCGTCCCTTATGCTTTTTATACTCTCAATGTCTATACTTGCAGAAATACCCAGCGATTTCATAAGCTTTGCCCTGTAGTCCTCCAGCCTGTAAGCTATCTGGAATGATATAGTCATCAACAACTCTACTGGATTCGACGACCCGCGTTGGCAAAACAAAGCGCCTATTATGGCATCGGGGTGATTGTTTACAAGGTTAGCTGCAACGGCTGTTTTCCCGAATCCAGGTCCTGCCGTTATCCATAGAAGGCGGGAATTAAAGTCTTTCAGCCATTCGTCGTATTTACTAAAAACCCATTCCCTGCCGGTAAAATATTTTATGTGCCTGGCAATATCGCTTTGAAATGCAAGCGGTTTAAGGACTTCTTTTAAAACCTCAATATCTCCAGAAAATTCTTTATCTTTTTCAATGCCTTTTATAATTTCCGCTAATTTTTCTTTATACCACCCGTCAAAAGTTTTCCCTTTTATCTTACCGTTGCTTATTTTCCGCCACTCCGACAAATCAAGAAATTGTATATGGCTTATTGTTATGGGTGGTTTGACTTTGTCCATCGACTCGACGAGAATAGGTTTAATTTTCATAGGCTTGTCGAGAATTAGCGCTATTTCATTGAGACAAACATTGGCTGCAGAATCTCTTGTCGAGTGTTCGCTTAAATAAACTATGGCAAGGTCATGATTAAGAATGCCCTCTACTATCTTTCCTCGCCAGTCTTCCCATGTGCCTATGCCGTCATAATCCATCCATACCTTATAGCCGCTTTCTTCAAGACCTTTTTTAAACTTATCGACTAATTCTGTGTTTTCATCGTGACCATAGCTGAAAAATAGTTTAGGGAAAGATTTACTGTCATTCATAAAATTAACTCATTTTATATATAAAAAAGTTAAAAAGTCATTCATTAAATATTTTTCTATTTGTTGTATTATTTATTGCATTTTTGATTTAATTTTTTTTATCGAAACTAAATATATCTATTTTAAGTTTTTTAAACTTTACGCATATAAAACAATCCATTAGGCTTAAATCGTTATACATATCATAGCAATCAAGAGCTTTGATAAAAAGTTCCGTATCTTTATTTCTCATGCCATTAAAAGAAAGCAAATTTTTCATCGTATCGACTATTTCTCTTTTAGGTATTTTATAAACTTTAAATTGAATTTTACTATACTGCTTTTTAAAACGTCCCTTATATCTTTAGGTATAGCAACCTGTCCTTTTGAAGTTATTTTTGCTGTAATCATTTATATCGTATTCCTTACATTTAATTGATTCATTACTGCTTTTAATTATATTGCTAATCTATAATGAAATCAATTATGATTTTTTGCGCTAATTTTTAAATTTTTGCTCAAAAGCTTAAATATATGGAGGGGTCAAATTTAAATGCGTGGGGGGAACAGCTTTTTTTCATTATTCTTTAAACAAAATAATTAATATAATCTAAAACTGAATTTAGAAAATATAGAAAGTATTAATGATTGAATTAGCAGTTTCCTTAAATTTATAAAAACAAAATTAATCTTATAATTCTATTCTAAATTATTTTCAGCCTAAACGAAAAATAATATTATCGGTCATATGAATCATATAATAATCCGCATAATAATCAGAAAGAGAAAGGTATCGCCAAAATACAAAGAGCAGTTATAAAACCGATAATTTTAAGCATTATTTCAATTCTCATTAATTTAAATTTTAATTATACGGCAACGACTCAAAATCATAAAAGATATCAAACACACGATATATTTACAACTCGACTAATCTTGCGACTTCTTTTCCGCAGTGCTTGCATTTTCCTTTTAAAACAACATCGCAGTAATATTCATTCGGAACGACAATATAATCAATAATAGTAGTCATACCACAAACAGAACAAACGACATTATTTATTAGTTTCTGTTTTAGTT
>JAJZYP010000018.1 GCA_021798015.1 bacterium | reverse complement strand
CTTGTTCGTTAATTCAACGGCATCTAATTTAAACTCTTTGGTATAGACCCTTCTTTCATTTTGTTTATTATTTCTTTCGTTCATTACAAGAACCCTCCGGTTAAGTTAGTTACAGTTATTTTAGAATAGTCTTAACCGAGTGTCCAGTATATTATAGCAAGTTCAATAATTACCTTTAGTCTTTCAATCTCCCTGACGCTCATCGGTATGATGTCCTTATGCCCCATATTACCTCCATTAATATCGTTAATAAAGAAAGGTAATATTATAACCTTAAATTAGGACATTTTTACTTTGGTAATATAGGACATTATCATATTGGTAGAACAGCTAAAAAAAATACCGGGCAGGCTACCCGATAAAGTATCCTATATCGTTGCAATATTTTTTGAGGGCATCCTTCCAGTGTCTAAGTTCTATATTATAATCTTCTTTAATCTTCGAGTTGTCCAATATGCTATTAAAGGGTCTTTTTGCGGGTCTGACAAACTTATCCGTGCTTACCGGAATTATTTCGCAATTTGTCCTCTTAAATACGCGGATTATTTCAAGTGCAAATTCATACCATGATGCCTGTCCGCTGTTGGTTAAATGATAGACTTCATTTTTTGAATTATCCTTAACAATCATTTCGGATATTGCATAAGCCACATCCTTTGTATATGTAGGACATCCGAGTTGATCGTTTACCACCTCTATTTTTTTTTGATTATCGGCCAATTTTAGTATCGTATTGACAAAATTCTTTCCATTTTTACCGTATAACCATGAGGTGCGTAAGATTATATAACTTGCTCCCGAATCCTTTACGGCATTTTCACCTTTAAGTTTAGACAAACCGTATTCATTTATCGGATTTGTCTCGTCATCTTCAAGATATGGCGTTTTTTTTGTTCCGTCAAACACATAATCGGTACTTAAATGCACCATTCTTGAGTCTAACATCAGCGCTGCTTCGGCTAAATTTTGCGCCCCCAGATGATTAACGGCGTCCGCCTTTTCTTTTTCTTCTTCGGCTAAATCAACATTAGTGTATGCGGCGCAATTTATAATATAATCGGGCTTAAAATTATTCAGTGCATCCAGCGTCAATTTTGCGTCCGTTATATCCAAGTTTTTAGAGTTATAATTTTTGATTAGAAAATTAGCTCCTTTTAGAGCGGCATTGACATCGATACCCAGCATTCCGGTTGATCCTATAATAGCGACCTTTAGCATTGGAAAACCTCACCTATAATCATACATTATTTTATAATATTCTTTATAATTCCCTGACAATATTTCTCTCCACCAATTTTCATTATTTAAATACCAATTTATCGTTAGATCTAAT
Source organism: bacterium (assembly GCA_021798015.1). Lineage (GTDB taxonomy): Bacteria > SZUA-79 > SZUA-79 > Acidulodesulfobacterales > Acidulodesulfobacteraceae > Acidulodesulfobacterium. Next base: position 27,291 of record JAJZYP010000018.1, on the reverse strand, counting down.
CCTTTTTCTATATTATATTCAGGTAAAAATCCCATTTCTTGAGTAATTTTAGTAAAATCCATAGCATATCGTTTGTCATGTCCAGGCCTGTCTTTAACATATTTTATTAAAGAAAGAGGTTTATTAAGTTTGTTTAAGATATACTTTATTATTGCCTCGTTTTCCATCTCGGAGTCGCCTCCAATGTTATATACCTCGCCAACATTACCATGCTCCAGAATAGAGTATATACCATTAACGTGATCTAAGACATATATCCAGTCTCTAATATTTTTTCCATCCCCGTAAAGCGGTATATCTTTATTATTTAACGCATTTATAATAACAAGGGGGATTAATTTTTCCGGAAATTGGTATGGCCCGTAATTATTTGAACATCTCGATATTAAAACAGGCATATCGTATGTATGAAAAAAAGACATTGCCAACATATCCGCAGAGGCCTTAGAGGCTGAATAGGGACTGCGGGGCGAAAGCGAAGTTTTTTCACTAAATTTGCCGCTCTTTCCCAAAGAACCGTAAACCTCGTCGGTGGAGATTTGCAAAAATCTCTCAACGGAGTGTTTAAGGGATAGCTCCAATAAATTTAAAATTCCCTCCACATTGGTTTTGATAAAAACTGCCGGGTTCATAATTGACCTATCTACATGAGACTCTGCAGCAAAATTAACCACATAATCTATTTTATTATCGTTAAAAACTTTTGACAATGCAGGTTTATCTACGATATTTACCTTATAAAACTTATAGTTAGCAAGATTATCCGCTAAATTTTTAGGATTGGCTGCATAAGTAATATCATCTACATTAATTATAATAATATCCTTTCTTTCTTTTAAAATATACCGTATAAAATTTGAGCCGATAAACCCAAAACCGCCGGTTACAAGACATGTTTTCATAATAATTCTCCATTAAAAACTGCTATTAAAGCTAGGACCGCTCATGGATAAGCCCGTGGTGGGCGAAGGGGTCTGCGAAATCATATTGCCGAAGCCATAAGTCCCAATACCTCTTAATATTATACCAAAAGAAAAAGCCCATTGATGAAAATACGGCAAATTCATATAATTGGCGATAAAGCCGATACAGCCCTTTTGATAAATTACTCCTATGGAGTTTGATACATCCTTATGTAGGGTTAAATCTATATTTTCGGTTGTATTTACACTAAAACCGTACGCAATTTTCAAATTTGCGGATAAACTGATATAAGAAAGCGTATTAAGATTTGTTATAGAGTACGGCGTTTGCGGAAATAGATTTGCATTTGTCGAATTAAACATATCTAACGCAGTAAGATACCCCTGAACATCGTTAATTTCCGTATATCCAATCCCGAAAGAATCCCCTCTGAAATCCGTTATTTGAGAGCTAATATTATATTTATGAAAAATATAGTTATAATCGTCATAACTGCCGTTGCCGAAGAGATAAAAGTTTGAAATCGGATGTATTTTTACACTGGCAATTATATCGGAATTTGCATTATTATAATCAAAATAGTTTACCGGATTTATAAAATTTCCGGACAGGGAATGATACTGATAAAGGCTGAATCTCAATAAATTGTTTATTCCACGATTGGAATAGTTCTCTAAATTAAAATTAAATCCGTATTTAAATGCGCTTTCATGCGGGATATAGTCGGTTTGGTCAATTAACGGAACACCGGTCTGATTAACAGGTCTTATAAGGTTATAATTCACATAAGGCGTAACAAATGCTAAATATCCCGTATTATTTTTATGTGAGGTAACATAATTTTTAAAAAGCGTTGTATTATTATCTACGGAAGCATAATAAACTTCCCTGCTTCTATTAGACTCCGAAACACCCGTATAACCGTTTCTTATATTATAATATCCCGTATATCTAAATCCCGCTTTTGGAGTAATATGAATTCCTCTAATAATATAGAGCGGTAAATAAACTTCGGGAAATAGATCTAACCTGTCATCATTCAGATAGCTTGCGCTTCTAAAAACATCAAAAGATGAATCCAAGTTAAAATATAGTGGGTTTTTAAATACATCTCCAAGTTTAGATTCCCCGCTAAAATTAATAGACGGATATTCATCTACAGTTGCATAATTTGGAAAAAATAGATTATCAAATCTTAAAAAATTCATTCTTGCCGAATAGCTATTAAAATTGTCGGTAGCCGAAAAATTAGATGAAAGCCTGTTTTTTGTCATATAATAAACATTTGTCGAAAAATCATAATAAAAAGCAGGATCGGATGGAACATTGATATTGGTTTTAAGCGATAAACCATCCAAAAAATCCATATTATGAGAAAAAAGTAAATATCTTGTAAGGCTGGGTGATAAGGCACGGCTTTTTACATTATTCATCTCCTTCATATAAAATCCGTAAATGGAACCGTGAGAATGAGGGTTAAGGCTATATCTATACTTTAACGAATTGCTGATGCCCAAAAAACTGTAATAGTTAAGATAATAAGTTAAATCCTGCGATCTGCCTAAATCAAAATAGTATCCGTCACCCGCCTGAAACCCCGTAAGAGCGCTATAACCTGTTGTCGGAATCAAAAGTCCCGACGATTTTTTTGTCTTAATGGGCGTAACCATAATAGGGAAATACAAAATAGGGACATTATGAATATAAAACACCGAGTTATAAGAAAAGGCATAGTTGCCCATATAGATATCGGAAAATCCGGAGTATATCTTCCATGAGGGAGGCTTCCTATTACAAGAAGTCAAATAGCCATTTTCGACCTGATAAAACCTTTTGCCTCTATGATAAATTTTCTTTCCGTAAACATATATGTTTCTTTTAAGATAATGTATATGAGAGTGATATATAGTGCCAAATTTATTTTTTAGATATACTTTTAGTTTTTTGGCTTTTGTTAAAGTGCCTTTTGAGTAAACGACAACATTTCCGGTAGCGATAGCAAAATCGGTTTTATAATAATATATTACCTTGTCGGCTTTTAAGCGAAAATTTTTCCGGGTTATTACCACATCCCCGGTAATAATATAGGTATGATTATTTTTGTTATAGACTATCTTGTTTGCAGAAATATGAACAGGCAGGTTTGCTTGATTATTGTGAGGTTTATCAACGGCAAATGATGTTTTAATACCAGAAACATATAAAATAGTAATAATGCAAAGAAAAATTAAGATTATTTTTCTAGAATCAAAAATTAGCTTTTTCATAAATTTATATATTCAATTAAGAACTATTCTTTTGAATTCTCCAATCAAATAAAGCGAACCGCACAGGAGTATTAAATCATTTTCTTCTTTACATTTAAAAGCTAAATCTAATCCATCTTTTATATTCTTTGAACAGAATGTATTTTTAAAATAGTTATATTTCTTAGAAAAGGATTCTAATTCCTTTATATCTTTAACCCTGTCGTTATCTAAGCCGGTAAAAATAATAGACCCGTTTAAAACTGACAGTCTCTTTAACATTGTTTTATAATCTTTATCCTTCATTACGGCAAAAATAATAATAAATTTACTATTCTTAAATGCCCTTTTTAACGATACGACAAGACTTTTAATACCACCTGGATTGTGCGCCCCGTCTAAAATCAAAGTGGAATTTTTATAATTTATTATCTCAAACCTTCCCTCATTATTAAATTCGCATATTCCCTTTTTGAGCAGATCTTCTTTAATATTTAACCCTAAAATATCCTTATAATTATTATAAATAATTTCTACCGATAAAAGCGCAAGCCCTAAATTATATTTTTGATACCACGCCTGATTATGTAATTTTATACCATTTAATGTTAACTTTAAGCCATTATAATTATAAAGGTTTTTTATTTTATAAAGCTTTACCTGTTCGGTAGAAAAAAATGGGACATTTAAGCTTAAGGCATGTTCTTTTATAAGCCCTTTTATCTTGGCTTTTTTTTCTCCCGTTACAACTAATGATCCCTGTTTGATAATTCCCGCTTTATCTAAAGCAATTTTTTTCAAAGAATTACCCAAAATATTTTTATGATCCATGGATACATTTGTAATTACCGAAAGAATCGGTTTTTTGATCACATTCGTTGCATCTAACCTTCCGCCAAGACCAGCCTCTATGATAGCTATATCAATATTTTGCTCCTCAAAATATTTAAAACATACCGCCGTAGTAAGTTCAAAAAACGACGGTTCGCCTAATTTCTCAAATTCTTTATTGGTTAAAATAATTTTTTTAAAAAACAGGCTAAGCCTATTCAGTTCATAATCTTCTATTTTTTTGTCGCCTACTATTATTCTTTCATTAAAACTTATAAGGTGAGGTGAGGTATAAAGACCTGTTTTTAAACCATGCTCCTTTAATATCGCATATATAAACCTGCTTACCGAACCCTTTCCATTAGTTCCCGTTATATGTATTATTTTTAATCTTTCCTGAGGATTACCTGCATAACTCAATAAGGCAGTTATTCGTTCAAGACCCAAATTCATGATAAAACCGTTTTTGTCATAAATAGCATCGAGCTTACTCATTTACAAGAAGAACTAACAAGTTTTTTAGCATACTTTTAATATCTTTTCTTTCGACTATCATATCTATCATTCCGTGTTCTAAAAGATACTCAGATCTTTGAAAACCCTCGGGAAGGCTTTGATGGATAGTTTTTTCGATAACCCTGGGACCGGCAAACCCTATTAATGCTTTAGGTTCTGCTATTATGATATCGCCCAAACTTGCAAAACTTGCCGATACGCCGCCTGTTGTAGGGTCGGTTACAACAGATATATAAGGAAGGGAAATCTCCTCAAATTCAGAAATAATAGCCACTGTTTTAGCCATTTGCATTAATGAAAAAATTCCCTCTTGCATTCTAGCTCCGCCTGAAGAGGAAAAAATTATTACCGGAAGTCTTTTTTGCATGGCGTGTTCAAAGGTCCTCATTATCTTCTCTCCCACAACCCTCCCCATAGAACCGCCCATAAAATTAAAATCAAAAAGGGTGGATGCTACTCTTATTTTATCTATGGTTCCTTCGCCGGAAACAACAGCATCAGATAGTCCTGTTTTTTCGCTATCTTCTTTAAGCCTATCTTTATATTTTTTTGTGTCGGTAAAATCCAGCAAATCTTGCGGCGCAATATCTTCAAAAAGCCTTTTAAAACTGCCTTCATCAAAGGTTATATCAATCCTTCTGTTTGCGCTAATCCTAAAATGATAATTGCATTTTGGACAAACTTCGAGATTTCTTTCAAGCTCTTTTTTGTATATAATCTCGCTGCAACTCGGGCATTTTATCCATAGGCCTTCAGGTATGGCTAATTTTCCCTGCTCTTTCTTTCCGTTTTTATGTTTAAATAAAAGCATAAATAATATATATAAAATAAGTATAAATTAAATAAAGTTAAATAAAGAAAAATGAAATTATGAAAGGCTTGATTTAATATTAGACGAAAATTCGGCTATTTCTTTTAAAATCTTTGATTTGTCATTAATATTGTTTTCTATAAACTGAATAATTTTTGACCCGATTATGACGGCATCGGCATACTTACTTATTTCTTTTACCTGTTCTTTAGAAGATATCCCAAAACCTATCCCCACCGGGATTTGGCTTATTTTCTTAATTTCTTCGACTTCGGAACGAATAGACATGGGCAGGGTTCCTCTTGCTCCGGTAACTCCTGTCACACTAACATAATAAACAAATCCCTTAGCATAGGACAAAACATACTTTATTCTGGGAGTGTTTGTAGTCGGCGCAAGCAAAAAAATCTGATATATATCCCTTTTTTTGATATAATTAGTAAATTCGCCACTCTCTTCGGGGGGTAAATCCACAATTAAAACGCCGTCAACCCCCGCATTATAGGCACCGCCCGCAAATTTAGACCCTAAAACAAAAACAGGATTGTAATATGTAAAGAAAATTACGGGAATATCTCTGTAAGCCTTAAGTCTTTTGATAAAATCAAAGGCATCCTGCATTGAAATCGTGTTTTTTAGTGCCCTTTCATACGATTTTTGTATAACCTTCCCATCCGCCATAGGATCGGAAAAAGGAAAGCCTAATTCAATCATATCTGCGCCATTATTTATTAATGTTTTAGCTATCTCAAGCGATGTTTTGATATCAGGGTCTCCAATAGAGATAAATGGTATAAAAGCTGTTCTATTTGCAAGTCTTAATTTATTAAAAACGGTATCTATTTTATTCATTTTTATTGTTTTATTTATATATCCCCATGCCTAAAGGCAGGGGTTTTATATATCTAAAAGATAGTCGGAGACGGTATGCATATCTTTATCCCCTCTACCGGAAAGATTTATTATAACCGATTTCCCCTTTATTTCTTTTTTTATTTTTTCCAAATATGCGATAGCATGCGCACTCTCCAGCGCAGGAATAATACCTTCCAGCTTGCAAAGCATTTGAAAAGCCGAAACCGCCTCTAAGTCTGTTACGCTATCAAAAATAATTCTTTTCTTGTCGGCAAAATAACTGTGTTCAGGACCAACACCGGGATAATCGAGTCCTGCCGCTATGGAATGGGCTTCCGTTATCCTGCCGAATTCATCTTGGAGCAGATAGGTCTTATTTCCATGTAAAACCCCCGGTTTTCCGCCGGAAATAGAAGCGGCATGCAAACCGGTTTGAATACCGAAACCGCCTGCTTCAACTCCGTACATCTTTACTTTATCATATTTCAGAAACGGATAAAATAATCCAATGGCATTACTACCCCCGCCAATGCAGGCTATCATAATATCGGGAAGTTTTTTAATTTGTTTTAAAACTTCTTTTCCTATAACCGATTGAAAATCTCTTACTATTTGAGGATAAGGATGCGGCCCTGCAACCGTCCCTATCATATAATAAGTGGTTCTTACGTTCGTGATCCAGTCTCTTAATGCTTCGTTCATGGCATCTTTAAGTGTTTGAGAGCCTGATTCCACGGGATTAACCTTAGCTCCCAAAAGTTCCATTCTAAAAACATTCTGTTTTTGTCTTTCGACGTCCTTTTTGCCCATAAATATCTCACACTCAAGATCAAAAAGGGCGCAGACCGTTGCTGTTGCGACACCGTGTTGTCCTGCACCTGTTTCGGCAATAATCCTTTTTTTTCCCATCTTTACGGCAAGCAAAGCCTGACCGATTGTGTTATTAATTTTATGGGCTCCCGTATGATTTAAATCTTCCCTTTTAAGATAAATTTCAGATTTATAAACATCCGAAAGCCTTTCGGCATAATATAACGGGCTTGGCCTTCCCACATAATTTTTTAAATAATAGTTAAATTCCTTTTTAAAATCTTTATCTTCCCGTATCTTTTTATAAAATTCTTCAAGTTCGATTATCGCAGGCATTAACGTTTCCGATATATATCTTCCGCCATAATCACCAAAATGCCCCATCCTATCAGGATATTTCATATAAGGCTCCTCTAAAATTATCAAAAAAACTGCTCATTTTTTCATAATCTTTTTTCCCGGGATAATCCTCAATTTTAGAAGAAAGATCGAAACCGTAAGGTCTTATAATTTCCATAATATTCGCTATATTATCCGGACCTATTCCTCCCGCTATCATTATAGAACTTAAATCAAGATTTTTTAAAAGGGTCAAATTAAACGACAAACCCGTTCCCCCGTAAGTTCCTTCTTCGGCATAAGTATCTAAAAGTATGTTAACGCCGATATTTTTATAATAATAAACCTTTTCGATGTCGGCTTCATTTTTTATATGAACAGCCTTTAGGATTTTATTTTTGTTTAAATTTAATTCTTCGATATAATCCGCCGACTCTGTACCCGAGAGCTGAACAATATCGATATTCAAATCTTTAACGATAGCCTTAAGATGTTCTTGTTTTTCATTTACAAAAACGCCGGTAATAATAATATCACGGTTAACGGATAAGAACTCCTTAGAAAATTCTTTTTTAGCTTTACGAAGAGTACCTATAATCTCTTTTGCTTTTATGGAAATTATGCCTCTTTTTGACTTATCGTAAAAAATAAAGCCCAAACTATCGGCGCCTAACTTTAAAGCCTCCCGGGCATCATTAAGATTCGTTATCCCGCATATCTTTACCTTTGGAATATTTTGCATTTGCGTTATAAAATATTAAAACTCATAAATAGCTATTTATTGTATAGGGTAATAAAAGGTCTTTTATTTTTTTTAAAGGATCAATCGAAGTGACGATGGCTTCACCAATAAGGAAAGAATTAACCCCCCTTTTCATCAACATTTCAATATCCCCTCTTCCATTAATGCCGCTTTCCGCAACAACTAACTTACCCGGAGGAATTTTCTCCGCAATTGTTGCCGTTTTGAATAAATCGGTTTTAAATGTCAGAAGGTCCCTGCTGTTAATCCCTATAATTTCCGCATTATATTTCATTGCTATATCAAGCTCCTCATCATTTGAGATTTCTGTGAGAACTTCTAAAGAAAGTTCTTTGGTCAGAGAAAGGAGGTTTTTATATTGTTCGGAGGACAATGCTTTAATAATTAAAAGAATTGCATCCGCCCCGATTATTTTAGACTCAAAAACTTGAATCTCATCGATAATAAAATCTTTTCTTAAAATAGGAAGATTAATCGCGTTCCTAACTTTTAATATATCTGAAGGACCGCCCATAAAAAATGTCTTATCGGTTAAAACGGAAATGGCACTTGCCCCCGCTTTTTCATAAACCCCGGCAATTTCATCCGGCTTAAAATCATGAATCAAAACCCCTTTTGACGGAGAAGCCTTCTTGACTTCGGCAATTATACTACAAATCCTGTAAGATACAGCTTCTCCGTTTGATCTTGGCTTCAAGGCATTTTTTAAGCTCCTTAATCCGTAAAATGTTTGATAAGCCCGCGCTTTGTATTCGGACTCGTTTATAGAAGCCTTAAATTTTTTCACATCTTTTGTTTTTTCTTTTAATATATCATCTAAAATCATATTGTCATCTATTTATTTTTATTAAAATTATTAAAATTATTAAAATTATATTTCAATCATTATTTAATTATTTATTGGAAACTTCAATCATATTTTGTAAAGATTTCATTGCTCTCCCAGATAAGACGGAATTTCTTGCCGCATCAAAGGCTTCATTTAAGTTATTAACTTTCCCCGAAACCAAAATTGCAAATCCGGCGTTTAAAAGCGCTATATCAGCCTTAGGACCGGGTTTACCGCTAATAATATCATATATAATTTCTGCATTTTCGGCAACAGAAAACGATTGAAATATGGCCTGTTCATAAAAATCAAATCCATGTTCTTTAGGGTTAAACTCGAAATGTTTAACATTGCCCGAGTTTAATTCATAAATATCGGTAATAGACGAAAGACTGACCTCGTCTATTCCATCTCTGCCATAGACAACAAAAGCCCTTTCGGTATTTAATAATTTTAAAACTTCAACAATTTTTGCCGCTAAGCTTTTAGAATATGCCCCGATAATTTGTTTTTTGGCTCCAAATGGATTAGTAAGAGGTCCCAGTATGTTAAATATGGTTTTAAATCCTAATTCTTTCCTTACGGGGGCTGCAAATTTCATTGCCGTATGAAAATTTGGCGCAAATAAAAAACCGATATTTGCATATTCTATGGATTTTAAAACCCTTTGCGGTTCCATAAATATGTTTACACCCAACTCTTTCAAAACATCGGCGCTGCCTGACTTCGAGGAAACACCGTAGTTTCCATGTTTTGCTATTTTAACCCCGGCTCCTGCGGCAATCAAAGCAGCACAGGTCGAAATATTAAAAGTGTTTTTACAGTCTCCTCCTGTTCCGCATGTATCTACCAATTCTAATTGGATAGAGTCTTCCAATGGTATTGAAAGGGCATTTTCTCTCATAGCTAATGCAGCTCCGGCTATTTCCTCAACATTTTCTCCTTTTATTTTAAGGGATGTCAAAAAAGATGCCATTTGCGCATTTGTAAACCCACCATTTAAAATCATATTAACGGCTTTATATGATTCATCCTTATTTAAAGCGACGTTATTTGCAGCCTGTTCTATTATGGTTTTTATAAAATTTTCTTCCATTATTTTAATATTTTAACCCGTATAATAAAAATTAAATAGATAAAAAATTGTTTATTATTTGTTTGCCATAAGTCGTAAGCACAGACTCTGGGTGAAATTGAACCCCGTAAACATTATAACCTTTAAGCTCTATACCCATAATCTCATTATCATCTATGCTTGTTGCGGTAACATTTATAATACTCGGCAGTTTTTCTTTTTTTATAATAAGCGAGTGGTACCTTGTAGCTTCAAATGTATTTGGTATATCTTTATAAATAATCGATGAATCGTGTTTGATGGATGAAACTTTTCCGTGCATTATATTTTTGGCGCGAATTATTTCTGCTCCGAAAGCGTAGCCGATAGCCTGATGACCAAGGCAAACACCTAATATTGGAATTTTATCGTAAAAATTTTTAATAATATCAACCGTAATTCCCGCTTCAAGCGGTGATTTTGGTCCAGGAGACACAATAATTTTTTCAGGGTTCATTTTTTTAATTGACTCAATATCTATAGCGTCGTTTCTAAAAACAACCACTTCGTATCCCAATTCGCCTACATATTGAACTATATTATAAGTAAATGAATCATAATTATCTATAATTAATATCATAAGTTTTAACTAAAGCTATTTGCAAGATTAAATGCGGCTATTAAATGTTTTAATTTATTTTCGGTTTCCATAAATTCATTTTCTGGTGTAGAATCATATACTATTCCGCCTGCCGCCTGAATATATGCGGCATCTTCCTTAAATAACGCTGTTCTAATCGTTATGCAAAATTCCATTTTTTGACATCTATCGTCTTCCAAAAACCCAAAATATCCAACTCCTCCCGCATAAACGCCCCTTTTTGAATCCTCAAGCTCATTGATTATTTCCATTGCTCTTACTTTAGGGGCGCCTGTTACAGTGCCTGCAGGATACGTCGCTCTAATTAAATCAAACCCGTCCTTATCATTTTCTATTTCCGAAACTACACTTGTAACTATATGTTGAACATGTGAGTATTTTTCGATATACATAAGTCTTTCAACCTTAACAGTCCCTTTTTTAGAAACTCTTCCAATATCGTTTCTCCCTAAATCCACAAGCATAATATGTTCTGCGCGCTCCTTCGGATCGTTTAATAGTTTGCCTGCAAGGTATTCATCTTCAATAGGATTTTCTCCGCGTTTAATTGTCCCCGCTATGGGCCTTGTTTCAATGAAATCTCCCGCAAGTTTTACTAAGTTTTCCGGTGAGGAACCTATAATGGAAAAGTCTTTAATTTTAAGATAAAACATATATGGGGAAGGATTTACAAGCCTAAGAGCTCGGTAAAAAAGAAACGGCTGAGGCGGGTTTAAAATTTTTTTCCTTCTGGAAACCTGAACCTGAAATATATCCCCGTGCAGAATATACTCTTTAGCCCTCAAAACCTTTTTTTTATATTCATCAAAATCTATCTCGTCACTAACCTTAATATTTGATATATCTCTACTAGTATTACCTGATTCGAACACTCTTTTTTTAATCAAGGAGGTTATTTCATTTATTCTATTCAAAGAAGACTCATAATCTTTTTTAATATTATCTTGCTTTAAACTATCCTTAAATAAAAATGACACTACCTTAATAATTTGGGTTAAAGAGTCATAAATTATAATATCCTGAGGAAGCATAAAAAAAAGGTCGTAAACGTTTGTAATATCGGTTTTTATGGGAGGAAGTTTTTCGATAAGGCTGCTTATCTCGTAACTTAAATAACCAAATAAGCCACCTGTAAAAGTCTCGGGGAGACCTTTTTCATATAATTTAAAGTTAGATAAGACCTTTTTTAAATATGAAAATATATCTTCATTTAAATCTTTTAGATTAATATCTTCAGGAAATTCAAACCTTAAAGAGCTAAAATTATTAATCTTTAATATATTTTTATAGAGGCTAACGGTCAAAAACGGATTTAAACAAATAAAAGAATATCTGCCCCATTTGCCAACGCCTTCCGCACTTTCAAAAAAAAATGCGTACGGTTCTTTATAAAAAGAAGAAAATATGGATATTGGGGTATCCATATCCCCGCTTATTTCCCGTATGATAGGAATTATATTAAATGTATCGGGAATATTTAAAATATCCTCAAAACTCATTATAGGCATAACATGAAGGATTATATCACATTTTTAATCTTTATCATAGTTTATTGCCTATCCCAAAATTGCAGGTAGAAAATAAATTTTGAGTCTATGAATAACTTTTAAAGACTATTTTCCTTCTTTCACGACAAATTCTATAAAACCCATAGGGCTTAAATCGCCGGACCTAAAACCTGTTTTTATAATCCTAACATAGCCCCCCGGCCTATCTTTATATCTTGGTCCCAACTCTTTAAAAAGCTTAGTCGTGGCATTTTTACTTCTAAGCCGAGAAAATGCAAGCCTTCTTTTGGCAACTGAATCCACTTTGCCAAGTGTAATAAGTTTCTCTACATAACTTCTTAAGACCTTTGCTTTCGGCAAAGTAGTCTCAATTCTTTCATGTTCTATAAGCGAGGATGCCATATTTCTTAAAAGAGCAATTCTATGAGAAGATGTTCTATTTAATCTTGTTTTAATTTTCCTATGCCGCATATTATAACCCCTATTATTTCTCTTGTTTTAGGATATTTACATTGTCAAGTTTCATTCCAAAACTCAAACCCATCGTAGATAAAACCTCTTTTATCTCGTTAAGAGATTTCCTTCCAAAATTCTTTGTTCTAAGCATTTCCCCCTCAGTTTTCTGTACCAGTTCATAAATTGTTTTTATATTGGCGTTCTTAAGACAATTTGCAGACCTAACCGAGAGTTCAAGCTCATCGACATTTTTAAAAAGATTTTCGTTTAAACGGCTTTCTTTAGGTTTTTCGTTTTCGGATTGGGGTTTTTTTTCAATTAACTGCTCCATTTCTTCAAAAGCAACAAAGACTGAAATTTGCTCCTGTAAAATCAACGCCGATTCGTTAAGCGCATCTTCCGGAGTAATAAACCCGTTAGTATATATCTCCATTATAAGTTTATCATAGTCCGTTATTCCGCCGACTCTTGAGTAAGATACATCCATTGTAACCTTTTTAATTGGAGAATATGCTACATCTAAGGTTATCGTTCCAATTGGCGCGTTCTCCCGTTCATTGAGTTCGCTGGGTACATAACCCCTTCCGCCTTTAACGAGCATCTCGGCTTTGAAATGACCGCCCTTGGCTACTTTTAATATTTTTTTTTCTTTATTTACAACTTCAAGATTCTGAGACGTTTTTATATCCGAAGCATAAACGTCTCCTTCATTGTCGATGTCAAGATATACCAATTCAGGTTGGTCGGATGTCATGTTGAAATCAATATCCTTTAAATTTAAAATAATTTCCGACACATCTTCTACAATACCCGGAATAGATGAGAATTCATGGGATACACCATCTAGTTTAACCTCCGATATCTTATAACCGACTATCGAGGACAAAAGAACTCTTCTGAGTGAATTACCAATGGTTACCCCAAATCCTCTTTCTAATGGTTCGACTATTAATTTTCCATAATAATCCGTGTATGTTTCTTTTTCAAATTCAATTTTTTTTGGCTTAATAAGTGAAAGCCAATTTTTTTTCATATTACCTCCAAAATTTTTATTAGGCGTCTATTTAGAATAAAGCTCAACTATAAGTTTTTCATTTGCCGTTGAGATAATCTCGTCTCTTTCGGGAATACTCTTTATTACGCCTTTATATGCATCCTTATCCAGTTCGAAATATCCGGGGCGCGTCTTTCTCAGAGAGGACTCTAATGAACTATTAATAAGATCGCATTTTTTGCTTTTATCGCATACTATAACTTCATCGCCGGGTTTTAAAATATATGAAGGAATATTCACCTTTCTTCCGTTAACCGTAAAATGTCCATGGGTAACTAAAAGTCTAGCCAACTTCCGGGAATTTGCAAACCCCATAGTATAAACTGCGTTATCAAGTCTTCTTTCCAGCAAAGATAGCAAATTTTCTCCGGTTATTCCGTTCATTTTTTCACTCTTTCTATATGTTTTTTTAAATTGCCTTTCCATAAGCCCGTAAGTTCTTTTTAGTTTTTGCTTTTCCCTTAACTGCTCCCCATACTCCGATAGTTTTCTTCTGGCTCCTTTATGTTCACCTGGAGCATATTCTCTTCTATCATATGAGCATTTATCGGAATAGCATCTATCTCCTTTTAAAAAGAGCTTGCCCCCTTCTCTTCTGCATATTTTGCAAACTGCGCCGTTGTATTTAGCCACCTTTTCACCTCATAATTTTTATAATATTATTACACCCTTCTTCTTTTTGGAGGCCTGCATCCGTTATGCGGTATGGGTGTCACATCTTTAATCATTGTAATGTTAAAACCTGAACTTTGAAGCGCTCTAAGAGCCGATTCTCTTCCGCCTCCAGGTCCTTTAATAAATACCTCTATATTGGACACCCCGTAATCGGAGACTTTTTTTGCCACCTGCTCGGCTGCGACCTGCCCGGCATAAGGAGTACTTTTCCTTGAACCTTTAAATCCGCTTGTCCCTGCGCTAGACCATGCAAGAACATTACCGCTCAAATCGGTTATGCAAACAATTGTGTTGTTAAATGTCGATTTTATGTGGGCAATTGCATTTTGAATATTTTTCTTTTCTTTTTTCTTTTTTACTATATTTTTTTTTGGATTTGCCATTTACACCTCTTAAAAATAAAATCGTTATTAAAAATAGTTATTTTCCGCCTACGGTAGATTTCCTCGGTCCTTTTCTTGTTCGGGCATTAGTTTTCGTCCTCTGTCCCCTTACGGGTAATCCTCTTTTATGCCTAATACCTCTGTAACTCCCAATGTCGATTAATCTTTTTATGTTCATCTGAATTTCCCTTCTTAGATCGCCCTCTACCTTATATTCTCCGTCTATTAATTGCCTTATAAGATTAATCTGGTTATCGGTCAAATCTTTCACCTTTGTATCTAAACTAACGTTTGCTTTTTCTAAAATTCTTTTTGACAACGATCTTCCTAATCCAAAAATATAGGTTAAAGCAATTTCGATTCTTTTATCTTTTGGCAGATCAACTCCCGAAATTCTGGCCATTTTCCCTCCTTATTAGCCTTGACGTTGTTTATGTTTTGGATTTTCACAAATTATTCTCACAACGCCCTTCCTCTTAACAACCTTACATTTATCACATATTTTTTTAACAGACGATCTTACTTTCAATTTTAAACTCCTTTATAGTTTCTTTTTACTTTTATTTTATTTATTTACTCCTAAACGTAATGCGTCCCCGAGTTAAATCATAAGGTGAAAGTTGAACAGTCACTTTATCGCCGGGAAGAATTTTAATGTAATGCATACGCATTTTCCCTGATATGTGAGCCAATACCTTATGGCCATTTTCGAGCTCAACCCTAAACATTGCATTAGGTAATGGTTCTACAACCGTTCCTTCAACCTCTATTAAATCTTCCTTACTTGCCATTAAATTTTTCCTTATGCCAAAATTTGCGGACCCTCTTTGGTTATTGCGACAGTGTGCTCAAAGTGCGCCGATAAACCTTTATCACGCGTAACAACAGTCCAACCATTTTTCTTAACTTTAACTTTATAACCAAACTCGTTTACCATAGGCTCAATCGCAATAACCAATCCTTCTTCCAATAATATATCATTATTTTTAATGTAATAATTAGGAACCTGGGGATCTTCATGCAGTTTAAACCCAACCCCATGCCCTACAAAGTCTCTCACAACCGAGAAATTATTTTTTACCACATATTCTTCGATTGTTCCGGAAATATCATTAAGTTTATTTCCAATTACAGCCTTAGATATTCCAAGATTTAACGCCTCTTTTGTAGTCTCAATTAGCTTTAAGGCTTTATTCGAAACATCTCCAACCACCACAGTAATAGCAGCATCGGCATAATAATCTTTATAGTAAGAGCCAAAATCTATACTTACAATATCCCCTTCTCTAAGCCTCCTTTTTGAAGGAAAACCGTGAACAACTTCTTCATTAACCGAAATGCACACCGAATACGGAAATCCATTATATCCTTTAAATGCCGGGACAGCATGCATCGATAATGTAATCTCTTCACATATATTATTATATTCCAATGTTGTAATTCCAGGCTTAGTAATGCTTGAGAGCTTATTTAACACTTTTCTGACAATTATCCCTGCATTCCTTATTCCTTCAATATCAACTTCATTTTTGAGATTTATCATTTATTACTTATTGCTTATATATTAGAAATAATCTCTGCCTCAACCTCTTTAGGCGTTCTTTCTCCATTTATTTTAGTAATTTTACCGCTTATTTCATAGTGATCAACTAACGGTTGTGTCAATTTATGGTAGACCTCTAATCTTTTTTTAATCACATCTATTTTATCATCGTCTCTAACAATAAGGGGTACTTTGCAATCATCGCATAATTCATCATTTTTTGGAGGATTATATCTCATATGATAAACCCTTTTACATTTAGGACATATCCTCCTATTGGTGAGTCTTTCAAAAATTGCTTCATCTTTAACATCTATGTAAACTACCTTGTCAACATCCAAATCAAATTCTTTCAACATCTCGTTTAAAAGGGTATTCTGCGTTAAATCCCTTGGAAATCCGTCAAATAAAAATCCGTTCTTGCCGATATTTTGCTCAATATTAGCTTTTATCATGCGGGCAACTAAGTCGGTGGGAACAAGTTCCCCCTTATCCATATAAGATTTTGCGGTATTTCCAAGTTCAGTCTTTTTCTCGACATTTTCCCTTAAAAGGTCGCCCGTAGAAATAAGAACAAAATCTTTTAAATTTGCGATATTCTTAGCTTGCGTTCCCTTGCCTGCGCCGGGAGGACCAATTAAAATAAGAATTCTGCTCTTCATTTTTCACCCCGAATTGTAATTATTAGTTTTATTATTCCTTATGAATTAAAAAAATTAGTATTATTTATTTTTAGAAGCTTTTTTAAGCAGGCTATCATAATTGCGATACAATAAATGGGATTGAATTTGAACTATGGTATCCATCGCCACAACAACCACTATTAAAAGCCCTGTTCCACCAAAGTAAAATGGAACATGAAATTTATTAATTAAAATGGTGGGCAGTAAGCAAACTGCAGAGAGATAAGTCGCTCCAATAAATGTAACTCTATTTAAAATTTTATCGATATAATTAGCAGTGGATTTACCCGGTTTAATTCCAGGAATATTTCCTCCATATTTACGTAAGTCATCTGCAACATCATCTACTTTAAATGTAATTGCGGTATAAAAATAGCAAAAGAAAAAAATTAATACAACATACAATATATTATATACTAAACCGGTAGGGTTTAAATAGCCGGATATTCCTTCAAAAACAGGAAGTTTAATAAAATTTGCAATAGTAGCCGGAAAAAGAAGTATCGACATAGCAAAAATGGGAGGGATAACCCCTGGTGTATTAATCTTAATCGGGAGATAACTGCTTTGACCCGAATATAGTTTTCTTCCAACCATTTTTTTAGCGTACTGAATAGTTATTCTTCTCTGGGCAGACTCCACAAATACAATAAATCCGATCACAAGAATCATCATTGCAACAATTATAACTAATAGCATTACATTAAGTTCGCCCGTTTGAACGATCTTTATCGTGTTTATAAAAGCCGCGGGTATAGCGGAAACAATTCCTGCAAATATTATAAGGGATATGCCGTTTCCTATCCCATGCTCTGAAATCTCTTCACCTATCCACATTACAAAAACTGTTCCGGCAGTGAGAGTTATTACTGCTATAATCATAAAATTTAACCCGGGATGGCTGACAACCGGTAACCCGCTTGGACTCCGCATTACTTCTATGCCATAGCTAATGCCGATAGATTGAAATAAAGAAAGAATAACAGTCCCATATCTTATATATTGCATAAATTTCTTTCTTCCCGCATCTCCGCCTTCTTTTTGCAATCTATCTAATGAAGGAACTACCATCGGTAGCATCTGGAATATGATGGAAGAACTTATATACGGCATAATTCCTAAAGAAAAAATGGAAAATCTTGATAATGCTCCTCCTGTAAACATATTAAAAAGCCCAAACAAATTGCTGTTTGAGGCATGAAAAAATTGCGTTAAAGCAACAGGATTAACGCCGGGTGTGGTTATGTAAACTCCAATCCTAAACACTACGAACATTAAGAGCGTATAAAGAATACGGTTTCTTAATTCCGGAATTTTTCCCAAATTTTCAAAACTTTGCGCCATTATATTATCCTTACGGCTCCCCCATTACTTTCTATCTTTTCCTTTGCATTTTTTGATATTTTATTGCAAACTATATTTAATTTTCGGTTAAGCTCTCCGCCTCCTAAAAGTTTATACCTTTTTTCGCTATTCTTCAAAATTCCATTTTGTTTTAAAATATCGATATCGATATTTTCGTCTTTTAAATTTGCCAGAACATCAAGATTAATTATGGCATATTGCTCCTTTAGCGGATTATTAAATCCCCTTTTAGGAACTCTTCTAATATAAGGCATCTGTCCGCCTTCAAAACCAGGTCTAACCCCGCCGCCTGCTCTTGCATTTTGACCTTTATTACCTTTTCCGGATGTCTGTCCATGCCCCGATCCCGAGCCCCTTCCCAACCGTTTTCTTTTTTTGTTATTATGTTTATCAAATCCGCTTAAATTTATCATTTGTTTTATAATCCTCTTTTGTTACGATAATGATTTATTTTTCCTTCTTTTCAGCAGTTCACCTTTAAAATAAAAAGATGATATACATTTTAATGTAGCATTGGCAACATTATGAGGATTTGATGATCCAATAGATTTCGCGTAAACATTTTTAATCCCTGAAAGCTCAAATATTGCCCTCATTGCACCACCTGCAATAATACCTGTCCCTTCAGGAGCAGGTTTCATAAATACATAACCTGCTCCATTCTTACCGTATTGCTCATGAGGAATGGTATTCTTATGAACTTTAACCCTTATCATATTCTTTTTAGCCTGTTCGGAACCCTTGCGAATTGCTTCAGGCACTTCTTTTGCTTTACCAAGCCCAATTCCGACAAAATTCGCATCTGGATCACCCACAACAACCAACGCGGAAAACCCAAACCTTCTTCCCCCTTTAACAACCTTAGCCACCCTTGAAACATGTATCACTTTATCCTGAATATTTAAATCTTCAATAACTATTTTTTGCAAATTACCCTCCTAAAAATTTAAACCATTTTCTCTTGCGGCATCGGCAAGCGCTTTAACTCTCCCATGATAAATATAGCCATTTCGATCGAATGCAACCTCTGTTATAGATTTTTGCGTACATAAATCAGCTATTTTGTTTCCTACAATCTTGGCAGCCTCTACATTTCCCGTATGACCTTTAATTTTACCTTTCAATTCTTTTGAAAGCGATGAAACTTGCGCAAGAACTTTATTGTCAGGCGAAAACACCTGCGCATATATGTTATTTAAACTTTTAAAAACGCATAATCTCGGTTTTGTACTATTTTTTAAAACCTTATTTATATGCGCCTTTCTACGGAATCTTTTTTCACTTTTACCTTTCATAGAATATTCCTTTATTTTTCTATTTATTTATTTTCCGGAAGCCTTGCCAACCTTTCTTTTAATAACTTCGCTTGAATACTTAATGCCTTTCCCCTTATAAGGCTCAGGTTTCCTTAAACTCCTTATTCTTGAAGCAACGAATCCCACAAGCTCTTTATCGAAACCTGAAATTTTTAATAATGTATTTTTCTCAACGCTGATACTAATCCCCTCGGGAATTACAAAATTGATTGTATGTGAATAGCCTAAATTTAAAGATAGGTTTTTATTCTTGATTTCCGCTCTATATCCAACACCTATTATTTCCAAATCCTTTGAGAATCCCTTAATAACACCATTAATGGAATTTGCAATGATTGTTCTTGTAAGACCTGTATATTTTTCAAAATCTGGATCGGCATCTTTTAACCCAACGGATAGAGTTGATCCATCTATTTTTATAGTTATTCCCTCCGGAAGCGTTTTCGTTAATTTTCCCAAAGGACCTGCGCATGTAAATAAATTGTCTGTTACATTGACGGAAACGCTTTTTGGAATCTCGATAGCTTTTTTACCTATTCTAGACATTTGACTGTTACCCTATTACTAAATTTAATTTTTTTATCTCATCTCATTAGATTAGAAAACTTTCAACAGCGATAGTCCGCCTTTATTTTTTTCTCTGCATTCAACGTCTGACAAAATTCCTGCAGAGGTTGAAAATAACTCCATACCCAATCCGTTTTTATATGTCTTAATATCCTTGACACTTTTGTAAAACCTTAATCCTGGAGTGCTTGTAACTTTAATATCGATGATAGTTGGTTTTTTAATTTCAAAATAACTCAACTTTATTTCTATGTTTTTAAAAACAGTATTTAAATTATCATTTATTTCGTAATCATCGATAAAACCCTCTCTTTTAAGAATTATGCATATATTTTCTTTTATTTTAGAATATGGTAAACTTACTGTTTTTTTACCGGCTTTGTATGCATTTTTTATTCTTATAACCATATCAGATATTGGATATGTCATATTTTATTCACCCTTATTAAGATACAATTTAAATAAATTAAAGTATTACTACCAACTAGATTTTGTGACTCCAGGAATAAGTCCTTTGCTTGACAAAGTTCTAAAACAAATTCTGCACATATCAAACTTCCGATAATATCCTCTTGGTCTTCCGCATATAGGACACCTGTTGTGCTCGCGAACTTTAAACTTTGACTTTCTAATCGCTTTAATAATCATAGACTTTTTTGCCATATATTTTATCTCCTAATTCCTAAAAGGAAAATTAAACCCTTTTAAAAGTTTATACCCGTCATCATTATTTTTTGCGGTTGTTACGATAGTTATATTCATACCTTTAATCTTTTCTATAAGTTCATAGCTTATTTCAGGAAATATTACCTGCTCCTTAACTCCAAATGTATAGTTTCCATAGCCGTCAAAAGACTTTTTTGACAGACCTTTAAAATCCCTAACCCTTGGAAGTGCTATATTAATAAGTTTATCAAAAAAGTCATACATTCTTTCATTTCTTAATGTAACAAAACATCCAATTTCTTGATTTTCTTTTAATTTAAATGCTGCAATAGATTTTTTTGCCTTTGCAACCACCGGTTTTTGACCTGATATTTTGGTAAGTTCCGATAGAGATTGTTCAATGATTTTTGAATTAGACGTCGCTTCCCCAAGACCCATATTGATAATAATTTTTGATAACTTAGGTATTTGATGTATATTTTTATACCCTGTGTCTTTTATTAACTTCGGAACAACCTCATTTTTAAAATATTCCTTATATCTCGAAACCAATTTTAAATCCTCCAAAATTAAACTTCAGATCCACATTTTTTACAAATTCTAATCTTCTTATTATTTTCATTAGCTTTTACAGAAAACCTGACAGGTCTTTTACATTTTGAACAATAAAGCCCAATATTTGAAATATCAACCCCCGCTTCTTTGTCGATAATACCGCCAGGTTCCTGTGGACTTCTGGGTTTTATATGTCTTTTGATCATATTAACCTTTTCAATATAAACCCTGTTATCATTTTTATCAATACGAATGATTTTACCCATTTTCCCTTTTTCTTTTCCGGCTAAAACCATTACATTGTCATTTTTTTTTAATCTCGTAGTCATATTATAAAACCTCTGGCGCTAATGAGATAATTCTCATAAATTTTTTTGCTCTTAATTCTCTTGCAACAGGTCCAAAAATACGTGTACCTACAGGTTCATTCTGGGTATTTATCAAAACTGCCGAATTATTATCAAATCTTATATAGCTCCCATCGGGACGTTTTATTTCTTTCACCGTTCTTACAATCACTGCTTTTGAAACGTCGCCTTTTTTAACCTTTGAATTTGGAATTGCTTCTTTTATAGAGACAACTATTATATCACCAATTTCGGCGTACTTACGCTTTGATCCGCCAAGTACTTTAATGCACATAAGTTTTTTCGCCCCTGAGTTATCTGCGGATCTCAATATTGTTTGCATCTGAATCATTATTATAGCCCCTCGTTTAATTTATATATATATATCCCCCTGCCTAAAGGCAGGAGTTTTAATATATCTTGATTTCCTATTTTTCAAGAATCTTTTTTAAATTCCACCTTTTATCTTTAGATAATGGGCGTGTCTCAACAAATAAAACCTTATCCCCTATTTTTGCAATATTTTTTTCGTCATGAACCTTAAATTTCTTATTTTTTTTTACATATTTTTTATATAAAGGATGCTTCACGATATCTGAAACAACGGCAACAATTGTTTTATCCATTTTGTCAGAGGTTACAATGCCTATATAATTTTTTTTCATAATTACCTCCTACCCCTTTCATTTAAAATCGTTTTTACCTGAGCAATATATTTTTTTACCGTTTTAATCCTTTTAGGATTTTCTAAAGAGCCCAAAGATTTTTGGATAATTAAATTAAAAATCTCCTTTTTAAAATCGGTCTCTTTAACCAAAAGTTCATCATCATTCATTGCTTTAAGTTCGTTATATTTCATATATCAAAACTCTCCCCTTTCTATAAATATCGTCTTAAGCGGTAATTTATGGGATGCTAATCTTAAAGCCTCCTGAGCTACCTCTTTAGATATACCTTCCATTTCATATAAAACTAATCCCGGTCTGGCAACACACACCCATTCCTCAACACTGCCTTTACCTTTTCCCATCCTTGTCTCTGCAGGTTTTTTGGTAATAGGTTTATCGGGAAATATTCTTATCCAGATTTTGCCGCCCCTTTTAACAAACCTTGTCATCGCAATTCTTGCAGCTTCAATTTGTTTCGAAGTTATATATCCGCATTCTATAGCCTTAAGTCCAAAATCTCCGAAGGCAAGGGTGTTACCTCTAGATGCTTTTCCTTTCATCCTTCCCTTCATTTGCTTTCTATATTTAGTTTTAGCCGGCATTAACATATTTACTTTTCCTATTAATTATAAAATTAAAGAACATCCCCTTTGTATATCCACACTTTAATACCGATTTTTCCATATGTCGTATTGGCTTCCGCTGTGCCGTAATCAATATCTGCCCTAAGAGTATGCAATGGAACCCTGCCTTCACGATACCATTCCGATCTGGCAATTTCAGCCCCGGCAAGCCTGCCGCCACAGGTAATTTTAATACCTTTCGCTCCGCTTTTCAATGCCATTGAAACACTTTTTTTCATTGCCCTTTTAAAAGCTATTCTTTTTTCCAATTGAGACGCTATACTTTCCGCTACCAAAGTAGAGTCAATTTCAGGCTTTTTTACCTCTATTATATTTATATTGATGTCTTTACTTTTAATTTTAATAAGTCCGGCTAAATCTGTTTTCAAGTTTTCAAACTCGGAGGAACCTTTTTTTCCATAAATCATACCTGGTCTAGCAGTATATATATCGATAATTAATTTTTCAGCCTTTCTACTTATATAAATTTTCGACACGCCCGCCGAGTATAGCTTTTTCTTCAAAAATGTCCTAACTTTTAAATCCTCATGTAAAAACGTTGAATAATTACGATCGCCATACCATATCGAATTCCAGGTCTGATTTATTCCTAATCTTAATCCAACTGGATTGACTTTCTGCCCCAAAATTAACCTCCAATTTAAATTTCTGCAAGAACTATTTTAATATTACTCATACGCTTCTTAATCGTAGCTCCTCTTCCCATAGCCTTCGGCATTAGCCTCTTAAGAGAAAACGACATATCGACACTAATCTTGGAAATAATCAGGTTATCGATATCAACCCTTCCTGTAACCTCCGCATTAGCTAATGCGGATTTTAATAACTTATATACGGGAAGCGACGATTTTTTCTTTGTAAACTTAAGTATATTAAGAGCGTCATAGACCCTTTTCCCTCTTATTAGGTCAACTACAAGTCTGGCTTTTTGAGGAGAAACTTTAATGTATTTTGCTTCAGCTTTAAACTCCATCTTTAACCCCTTTATATTTATTTTCCGGCAGGACGGCCACTGGATTTAACTTTGGCTTTTCTATCCCCAGAATGCATAGTAAAAGTTCTAGTCGGTGAAAATTCGCCAAGCTTATGCCCAACCATATTCTCGCTTACAAATACGGGAATAAATTTTTTACCGTTATGAACGGCAAATGTAAATCCAACCATAGAGGGTAAAATAGTAGATCTTCTAGACCAGGTCTTTATAATTTTTTTATCGTTAGCCTCAAATGCCTTTTCTACCTTTTTTGTAAGCGATTCATCCGTAAAAGGTCCCTTTTTAATCGATCTAGCCAAAATCAAACTCTCCTTTAATAAATTTTATTTAACTTTTCTTCTTGATATAATATATTTTGAGGTTCTTTTATTTTTCCTGGTTTTAAAACCTTTAGTAGGAACGCCCCACGGCGAAACAGGATGACGCCCGCCCGATGTCTTTCCTTCACCACCACCGTGTGGATGGTCAATTGGATTCATCGCCACTCCTCTGACGGACGGCCTAATTCCTAACCACCTGGATCTACCCGCTTTTCCGATACTGATATTCTCATGATCAATATTTCCAATTTGACCTATCGTAGCGCAACATCCTTCAAGAACGCGCCTAAACTCTCCCGAGGGCATTTTAATTTGAGCATATCCGCCGTCTTTCCCCTGAAGTTCGGCATAAGCGCCGGCACTCCTGGCAAGTTTCCCTCCGGAATTGGGTTTTAATTCAATATTGTGAATCATTGCGCCAACAGGAATATTACGCAAAGGAAGGCAATTCCCCGGTTGTATATCCGCCTTTTCCGATGATATAACGTTATCCCCTTTTTTTAATCCATTGGGACATAGTATATATCTTTTTTCACCATCTATATAACTTAAAAGAGCAATTCTTGCAGACCTATTAGGATCGTATTCGATTTCTACAACATGCGCCGGAATATCTCTTTTATCCCTTTTAAAATCAATAATCCTATATCTTTTTTTATGTCCGCCACCCTGATGGCGGGTCGTTATCCTTCCGTTGTTGTTTCTTCCCGCATTTTTTTTATATTTGGATAACAGTTTCTTTTCAGGATAATCCCGTGTAATTTCAGAAAAATCAGAAACGGTTTGGAATCTCCGTCCGCTGGATGTAGGTTGATATTTTTTTAACTGCATTCCCATTATCTCCCGATTAAGCCTCTAATGCCGAAATTCTCTGGCCTTCTTTAAGTTTAACGTAAGCTTTTTTAAAATTTGACAATTTACCAACATATTTCCCAACCCGTCTATGTTTACCACGAGTAATTAAAGTATGAACATCTTCTACCTTCACATTAAAATATTTCTCCACGCTATCTTTAATCTCTTTTTTATTTGCTTTTTTATCAACATTAAAAACATAGGTATTATTTATTTCTCTTACCTTTAAACTTTTTTCCGATAATAACGCCCTTTCTATTGTAGTGTATAATTCCTTCATATCGCAAGATTCCTCTCTAATTCTTTATTAGCTTTTACGCTAACTAATATCTTTTCATATTTTAGTAAGTCGATAATATTAATTTCATTTACATTAGTTGCTTTAAATTTAGCAAGATTTCTTGTTGATTTAATAATTTTATCGTTAGTATTCGTATTAGAAGACGGTAATATAAGTAGTCCTTTTTCAATGGCAAATTTATTGAAAAATTGCTTCATTTCTTTAGTTTTAATTTCAGGAATATCAAAATCCTCGACAAAGATAAGCCGCCCTTCTTTAAGAAGATAAGATAAGGCAGATTTCATTGCCGCCTTTCTCGCTTTTCTCGGCATATCTTTTTTATAATTTTTCTCGTTTGTAGGCCCAAAAATAGTTCCGCCGCCCTTCCATAAAGGAGACCTTATTGAGCCTGCCCTTGCTCTTCCTGTTCCTTTTTGCTTCCATGGTTTAATTCCGCCGCCCGAAACAATTTTTCTGTTTTTGGTAGAAGCCAAACCAAGCCTTTTATTAGCCAGAGTTAATAAAACATATTCTTTTATTA
The DNA here is from genome assembly GCA_021798015.1 of bacterium. Classification (GTDB taxonomy): domain Bacteria; phylum SZUA-79; class SZUA-79; order Acidulodesulfobacterales; family Acidulodesulfobacteraceae; genus Acidulodesulfobacterium. The sequence continues at coordinate 1,232 of JAJZYP010000018.1, read as the reverse complement.
ACGCTTCTTTTATGGGATATGAATAAACTATTTCATTTAACTCGATATCTCCAACCTTTTCATTATTTTTGTCTACAACATTTATCTTCTCAGACATTATAAATCCTTATTTTATTTATATATTTATTTATTCAATTTTCTTCCGGATTCGTCTGCCGCATATATGTATAAAATACCATTGTTAGAACCGGGAACAGGACCTTTAACATACAAAAGATTTTCGTCAACATCGATTTTTATAACTTTTAAATTTAACACAGTACATTTATCGCTACCCATATGTCCCGGCATTTTCAATCCTTTAAATACCTTTGAAGGAAATGATGACTGACCTATGGAACCGGGCGCTCTATGGAACATCGAGCCGTGAGTATCCTTGCCGCCTGCAAAACCCCACCTTTTTACAACCCCCTGATAGCCCTTTCCTTTAGTAATACCGCTAATAGATACAGACCTTGCCTCATTAAAAATCGAAACATTGATTGTATCGCCTATTTTTAAGGCATCAACCTCCGAATCCCTAAATTCTCTTAATACCTTTAACGGAGTTATATTATTCTTAGTAAATTTGCCGAGAATAGGTTTTTTTACCCTGTAAGATTTTACTTCTTCAAATCCTAATTGCACGGCGTTATACCCATCGGTTTGTTTATTTTTTTTTGTTACAACCGTACAAGGTCCCGCTTTAATAATAGTTACAGGCACTATCATTCCCTCTTTATCAAACAACTGGGTCATACCCATCTTTTTTCCAATCAATGCTTTTATCATAAATAAGGCTCCAATCTTTCGTTAAATCTGCTTAATATCTACATCGATACCCGCCGAAAGATCCAGCTTCATTAAGGCATCGATAGTAGCTTGATTTGGCTCTAATAAGTCAATAATCCTTTTATGCGTCCTCATCTCGAACTCCTCTCTAGATTTTTTATCTACATGGGGAGATCTTAAAACACAATATTTATTAATTTTAGTGGGCAGAGGTATTGGACCGCTAACTTTAGAACCGGTGCGTTTTGCCGTCTCGACGATTTCTATAACCGATTGATCTAATAACCTATGATCATACGCTTTAAGTCTGATTCTTATCTTTTGAATATCCATTATTATTTTATATTACCCCTTTTTCTATTTTACTTACTCTATAACCTCGGTTATAACTCCGGCACCCACAGTGTGCCCTCCCTCTCTAATAGCAAACCTAAGTTCCTTTTCGGCAGCTATCGGGGTAA
>JAJZYP010000103.1 GCA_021798015.1 bacterium | reverse complement strand
TAAAATTCGCGAGGATGGTGTTATAGTTTTTACCGTTAAATATTCCGAACGTGGAACAAAAACTAAAACGGACGAAATTTTAAAAAATTTAAAGAAAAAAAATATCGGGATAACCGAAGAATTATTAGAAAAAGCCTTTCGTATTTTTGAGAAACAAAGCGAAGTAGATTTCTTTATTAACAAAAATGCCAAGGCATTTTTACAGGAACAATTCAAGCTTTGGAGTTATCAATATTTCTGGGAAGGAGCTAAAGAATGGAGCACACAAAGAGTTAACGAATTGCAAATTTTAAAGGATATTGCTTTTAAAATTATCGATTTTATTTCGCAATTTGAAGACGAGCTCGTAAAAATATGGAATAAGCCGAAATTTGTGAGAAATGCAAATTATGTAATTACACTCGATAGGATTGCGAACGAAAAATTAATTGAAAAAATCAAAAATCATAAAAATTATTCTTTGCAAATTAAAGAGTGGGAAGAATTAGGAATAGATAAAGACAATTCTAAAGCGCCTATCGATACAAAGTATTTTAAGGATTTAGAACTTGAGATATTAGGATTGTTTGATAATCTTGACGAGCAAATTGACGGATGGTTGATAAAAAGCGAAAACTATCAGGCGTTAAATACTATACTGCCGAAATTCAAGGAGAAAGTGCAGACTATTTATATAGATCCGCCGTTTAATTTAGATTCGTCAGATCAGTTTTTATATAGAACAAACTACAAAGACGCTAATTGGGCGACTCTTTTGGAAAATAGATTAAAAATTGCAAAAGAGTGGCTAAATGAAAAAGGGAGTATTTTTGTAAGATGCGATTATAACGGGAATTGGATAGTAAGGCCGATAATGAGTGAGATTTTTATGAGTAATTTTCAGAATGAAATTATTTTAAATAGATTTAAAAAAGAGTCTGCTGTCTTAACCACAACCACCGAGAGTTTATTTCTCTATTCAAAATCGGATTATATTAAATTTAATAAAATAAAAAAGCAAAGAGAGTGTATTTATTGCAAGCAAGAAATTAAACCAGAATGGCAATGGGCTCATTCTGCAGGGGGAAGCAATGTTCCCAAATATTTTACAGTAGACGGTCAATCTGTCATGTTGTATCCGCCAAAAGGACGACACTGGACTAATAGTCAAGAAACAATCTATGAACTTGAAAAACAAGGTAGAATTAGAATAAATAAAAATATTTCATATATTGATACACAAGGAAATAGAATCAGTTTTATTCCAGAAAAATTGCAAGCGTTAGATACAGATATAGATAATAATTGGACGGACATCCCAGGTTACGAATTTGGTGTATTTTCTGCTGAAAAATTTTCAACTCAGAATTCAGAAATACTACTTGAGAGAGTTATTTTAACAGGCACTGATAAGAGAGATTTTATTTTCGATTTCTTTCTTGGCTCCGGCACAACAACCGCCGTAGCCCACAAACTCGGCAGGAAATGGATCGGCGTTGAAATGGGAGAACATTTTTACAGAGTGATTTTGCCAAGAATGAAAAAGGTTTTGGCTTACGATAAGTCCGGTATATCTAAAGATATAAAAGAATATCAGGGTGGCGGTTTTTTCAAGTATTACGAGCTTGAACAATACGAAGAAACCATGGCAAACTGCAAATATGGGGACGGCGATTTATTTACGTCGCCTTCAAAAACTCCTTATCAGGAATATGTTTTTATGAAAGACGAAAAAATGCTTTCAGTCTTAAAGATTGATTACGAAAACAATAAAGTGAATGTTGATTTATCAAAGCTATATCCTAACATCGACATTGCGGAAACATTATCAAACTTGACCGGAAAATGGATTAAAACAATAAAAGAGGGCGAAGTCGAATTTGCTGATGGCAGTAAAATAAATACGACAAATTTAGATTATAAACTTATTAAACCGTTAATTTGGTGGGAATAAAATATATGAAATCATATTTGCAATCTATTGTAGATGATATTTCCTTCGACAGTTTGCCTGTAAAATGGCAGAACTTTGACCTTAGCCGGTTTTCTTCCGGTAAAACGCTTTTTGATTTTCAAAAACAAAGTTTGCAAAATGCTTTAAAGGCGCTACACTTATATTATATTGAAAAAGAAGGACTTAAAAAACCTTTTTACATGCATTATCAAAACAACGGATTAAACGAAAATTTTGATTATGATATAAAGAAAAAACAAGATAGCAAGACTGTTAAATACCTTTTAGAGTATGATAAAGATTATCCTGCGGTTGACAACAAAATTTCCTTTGCTTATTTCATTAACCGAATGAGCTTTTGGATGGCGACCGGCTCAGGAAAAACACTAATTGTTATTAAACTCGTCGATTTGCTCGGAAGACTCATTAATAGAAGAGAAATACCTCAAAACGATATTCTATTTTTAGCCCATAGAGAAGATTTGCTGGAGCAATTTAAAAATCATGTCGAAGAATTTAACGGTTTTAATTTTGAAACAAAAATAAACTTAAAAAGTCTTAAAGATTATAACAGCGTAAAACGAGATAATATCCTGCCTTTTTCCAGAAATGAAATAAATGTGTTTTATTACAGGTCGGATTTAATTTCCGACGAACGTAAGGAAAATTTAGTCAACTTTAAAAATTACGACAATTACGGCAAATGGTATATTCTTTTAGATGAAGCCCACAAAGGCGACAGAGAAGACAGTAAAAGACAGGTTTTTTATTCCATTCTTTCAAGAAACGGTTTTCTTTTCAACTTTTCGGCGACTTTTACCGACCCGCGCGATTTCGCAACCTGCGTTTTTAATTTTAACCTTTCAAAATTTATCGAAGAAGGATACGGAAAACATATTTACGTATCTGGAATGGAAGTTACCGCTTTTCGCGACAGAAGCGATTTTTCCGAAATCGAAAAGCAAAAAATAGTTCTGAAAACATTAATATTAATTACTTATGCCAATAAACATTTTAAAATAATAAAGGGAATTGATAAAACGCTTTATCACCGTCCGCTGCTTTTAACTCTCGTGAATTCCGTAAATACCGAAGAAGCAGACTTAAAACTATTCTTTTTAGAATTAGAAAAAATAGCTAAAAAAGAGTTAAAAGGCGATTTAATCGAAAAAGCTAAAAAAGAGCTTGAGAAAGAATTTGAAGACAATCCAAAATATGAATATGAAGATATAAGTATTAATATTAATAGAAAATTATTTAATGCTATCGATTACAAAGATATTTTAAGAGAAGTATTTAATGCCGATAAACCAGGTAATATTGAAGTTTTAAAAATTCCAGGCAATAAAAACGAAATTATTTTTAAATTACAGACATCGGAAACGCCGTTCGCTTTAATAAAAATTGGCGACATTTCAGGCTGGCTTAAAGAAAAACTTAGCGGATACGAAATTATTGAAAGTTTAGAAAATGAAAGTATTTTTAAAAAGATTAATCAAGACGATTCGGAAATAAATATTTTAATGGGTTCCCGTGCCTTCTACGAGGGCTGGGATTCTAATCGTCCAAATATAATTTTATTCATAAATATCGGCATAGGAAGCGACGCTAAAAAATTTGTTCTTCAATCCGTAGGAAGAGGCGTTAGAATAGAACCGCTTAAAAATAAACGCAAAAGGATGTTGAATTTATATAATGCAAAAGAAGTAAACGATGAAATATTTAATAAAATAAGACAAGATGTTTTACCCCTCGAGAGTTTATTTATATTTGGAACAAATGCGGAAAATTTGAAAGAAATTATTAACGCATTAAAAGAAGAAAAACAAGAAAGAGATTTAGGTCCTGAATTTGCTATAAATAAAGATGCCGAAAACAGACTCTTAATAATTCCTGTTTATAAAGAATCGGATAAAATATTTGCGGAAGAAAAGGATGTTAAACCGTATAGTATCAGCAAGCAAGATTTTAATTTTGCCGATTCAATGTTTAATTATATTGGCGAAAAAGTTGTATTGGCTAAGTATGAATGCGATATAAAAATTCTTAAAAAAATGAAAGAAAGTTTTGAATTAAAAGAAAAATATTTTAAGTTTGACGAAATGAGAAGTATCGGCGAACCCGACTTGCTAATAGACAGAATATTAAGTTATTTCAACGTAAGAGATAGAGAATTTGACAACTTTAAAAGATTGGAAAATGAAATAATTCACTTCAAAAGAATTAAATTTAACGACGGTGAAAAATTTGACCAAATTATTAATAAAATTAGAGAGGTTAGAGAAGCGCCGGAAAAACGCCAAAAGCTTAAAAAAGCTTTCGACGAGAGGCAACTTTCTTTTGATGATATGTTGGAAGAATCTCAATCGTTAAAAGATAGTCAGGATTTTAACTATAAAAATAAGAAATTAGAAATTAAATACATTCAAAATCATTATTATATTCCTGTAATTATATCTGAGGAAGGGAAAGCAGATTATATTAACCACATTATCGACGTAGAAAGCGAAGCTAAATTTATCAATGGCTTAGAAAAATACTTAAGAGAAACAGGCAATGCGTTTAAACAATTTGATTGGTGGATGTTTTCAAAGATAGATGAAACTCTTGATGATGTTTATATCCCTTATTATAATCCAAAAGAAAATAATATTGCGAAGTTTAAGCCTGATTTTATTTTTTGGATGCAAAAAGAAGACGGCGATTATATTATTTTATTTGTTGACCCAAAAGGGACTGAACATACCGACGGTTATCGAAAGATTGACGGCTACAAGAAATTATTTGAATTTGGAGATGAAGGATGTAAAATAAGCAAAAATTATTCTTTCGAAGGATGTAATATAAAAGTAAAATTATTATTAAAATCTTCAAAAGGGATTGCAAGCGTATCGGAATTATATAAAAAATATTGGTTCGATAATTTTATAGATTTCGAAAAAAAATTAAATTTATAGAAATATTTGAAAATTTAAACCTTTCGAAAATCGTATAATACAGAATATTATTCCTATAAAGAAGGAAGAATAGAAAAAATTAAAAGAAGCATGTTTTTTATATGGCCTCCTCCTCAAAAACTATGATTATAAAAGGGGGAGATTTATCTGCCGCTGTAAAAGGCGGTTATTGTTTTTCTGTAAAAGGCGGTTATTGTTTTTCTGTTTTAAACCCTATTTTCCGGACTTGTTTTTCCGGCGGGGTCATTAATTCTTTGAAAGGATTCTCAATAGAAATCAATTTATGCCCGCAGTAATTTATAAACTTCAAAATGTCTTCCGTGCTAATAGTTATCGTCTCAGTATTAACAAGCGGATGAAAGCTTAATTTTCTTTCCTTCAATATATCTTGGTCGAAAAGCACAACAGTATGCTTATTTATATCGTTTATCAACGCAAAAGGAGTAACCCCGCCCGGTTTAATATTTAGTATATTTTCTAACATATCATCCGAAGCAAACGATAGTCGTTTAGCTCCAATCTGCTTTGACACGCCTTTAAGGTCAACTCTTTTTTTCTCTAATGTAACGGCCAAATACAGTTTCCCTTCCGCGTCTTTTAAAAACAGATTTTTACAATGAGCGCCGTCAATATTTTTTGCATATTTTTCTGCATCTGCAACATTATATATTGGCTGGTGCTTATATCTTTTATAGCATATTCCCAACTTTTTAAGCAATTCAAGCAACTCGCCATTATTGATAACGGCATGACCCTTCATGTTAGTTTTAATATTAAAGATTTGGTTATTATTTGTGTAAATATTAGTATAATTTTAATTCCTTTATAAAATTAAAATCTTTTTTGTTATAAGTAA
>JAJZYP010000102.1 GCA_021798015.1 bacterium | reverse complement strand
AAATACATATTATTACACCCAGCTAAAATGTCCCGAATAGGCGAAGATACGCAAGATGTTCTGTATGTGTATGACAATAATAATGGCAGATATAACCACATAAACATTAATCATAAAAAAGAAGAAAAAAATTATGAAAACAGAAAAAAAAGAGAAGCGGTCATGTGGACATGACAAAAGTCTACCGACGGCGACAGGAAGAGAACATAAAATCGGAATATTCCAGCCCACACGTCGGCCTGAACTAATCAATACAACCATAGAAACTAAATGGGGCAAAATTAGAATAAAGGCAAGGCTAGGTCAGCAACATGCAGATGTCTTCGAGGCTATTTGTCACGAATTTGAGGAGCGGACCCCTTATGATTATGAAATGGAAGACGGCAGAATTAAGTTATTAGTTGATCCGGCAAAAATTCGGCGCAGGTCAAGACAAATAAATCTTAAGAACATATTATCTGATTTACGTGCCGCCGTGATTGAGATAATCGAACCGCCGAACTTGCAGTGTATAGGTGGACTTATCGACAATATTGATTTTGCAAAAAAATCAGATGGAAGCTATATAACAAAACGTAATCCTCTCGGCGGCGGAGAACGGCCCATATGGAGAGTGGACCTCGGTAAAGCTTTTTGTAAATTGGTTCAAAAAGATATATGGATAGACTACGACCCGCAACCTATTGCTGCTTTACGTCATGGAATAACGCAGGCCGTGGTTCGTTTTATTTTATCTAACTCAAAAAATTCAGGTCCAAAAACCAACAAATGGAAAATAGATACAATAATCACTAATGTAACTGGCCAAATAACTAATGAAGAGTTAAGAAACAGAAGAAGAGAAATACTAAGCGACAAAAATAAATTGAATGATATCGGAATTACAATAGAAAATGGTTATATTTTTCAAACAAATAAAAATATTAGCGTGTAGCATATAAACGATAAAAAGGGTTAGCGTGTAGCATATAAACGATAGCGTGTAGCATATAAACGATAGCGTGTAGCATATAAACGATAAAATTTGGTGCGTATAAATACATATTTAAATACATATTTAAATACATGGCGGAAAATTTTAAAATTTTTCCGCCTCAAAAAAAATAAAACATAATTAATTCTAAAGGGAGGTATAAAAAATGAAAACGCAAGAATCATTCAGAAATTTTAAATCTGATATCGATAACCTTATCGAATTAATCAAGGAAAATTTAGACAGCATAAAAAAAGATATCAAAGAAAACAAGAAAAATACGGCGGCCACAATAAAATCAATTTTTCTGATAAATGCAGTGGCAAGCGACATTATAAAGACAAACGAAATATATTTTAATTCATCAGTATCAAAAATTATTAACACACTTGACAACCCTGAATTAGAGGGATCAATCAAAAATTACTTGCTAAAATCTAAACCCGAAATCGAAAAAGGAATAAAAGAAGTAAAAGAAAAAAGAAGCATAAAAAAAGAAACAGACGAATCTGAAGATTTTCTGAAATCCAGTTTTTATGAGATTAAAGAACTTTTTGGTTCTGTAGTCGAATACTTCGCAATAATTAAAAATATTGCTCATGCGGCGGATATTCCTGAAGAGCAAAAACCGGCTTTAATTATCGAAAACTTAAATTCGATGTTGGCCGATATACTATCTCTCGAAATAACGGTTAAAGATAATATAATCACAATTATCCTACACGAAATTAATAAAAATAAAGAAGAAGCAAACATAAAAAACGCAGCATGACTGGAAACTCAGTTAGGAAGCTGGTTAGAACGAAGTGTCCGAATTTCGGACAGTAAAAATAAAATTCTAAAAATTAAAGGAGAGTAAAAAATGCAAAACGAAAAAAAAGAATTAATAAAAAAACTTATTATTATGAACATCGATGAAATTAAAGAAGAATCAAAGAACCTAAATTGCGACTTCGTAAAATTATGTGATGACGGCTTGGCTGACGAAGCAAACTTAGACGAACTGCTAACACTAATACTAGACACTAAAGCAACGGCAAACAAATTTAGAAGAAAAATTGGAAGTATTCGTTATTCGCATGAATTAGAAAAAAAAATAAAACCTATTTAAAACCACCGAAAACGAAATCGTTTCGTTTTCGGACAAAGGCAGTAATGACGCGGATTTGAGTAATAAAAAAATAAGCTAATTTAATAAGGAATTAATAATGTTTACGACCGAAAAATATAATAAAGAACAGGCAATAGGATATTTCTTCAAAGAAGAGGAAAAAGGATACATCGTTAAGCAACCTGAGTCTTTTTTTGGCGGTAGAGGCAATAAATTAACAGGAGAGACCGTTACGGAAGAACTTTTTAAAGCGTGGCTTCCGGATAAAGAAATTTCGGCAAGAGATTTTACTTTTACAGCTCCTAAATCTTTTTCGGTTGTAACAGAGGTAACGCAAAATGAAGAATTAAGGAGGAAACTTCTTGAAATACATCAAAATGCTGTATGTTCAACCATGCAATACGTCGAACAGCACGTTATACCGACCAGACTTTCACACGGCAGCGGCAAAGGAAGAAAATTCGAATATGTATATCCTGAAAAAATTGAATGGGCGGCATTTATGGAACATTCGTCCAGGGCGGGCGATCCTAATTTGCATAATCATGTCGTCGTGGCCAACAGGGTTTTCGTAAACGGAAAAGAATATTCGATAGACTGGGGCGACGTCTTAAATCTTCAAATAGAAATAGGGAAAATGTATCGCGAATCTCTTGCTAACGGACTTATGGAAACCGGTATTAAGATAAATATAACAGATTATAAAAACTTTTTCTTCGAACTTGACGGAATAGAGGAATCTACTATAGAGACTTTCTCGAAGAGATCCAAGGAAATAGAATCGGAATTTCAAAAATTAAAAAAAGAAATGCCGGATAAGTCTGACGCGGAACTTAAAGAAATGGCGAATCTTTCCACGAGAAACAAAAAAGATAATCTTAAAACTCTCGAAGAACTAAGGGAAATATGGATAAAAGAAAGTCCGCAGCAGGAAATAAATGCAAATTTCATAAAACCTGCAAGGCTCGCAACCGAAGACGAAATTAAAAAAGCAGTAGAAACAGCCGGCAGAAAATTAACGGAAAATAAAAGTTATTTTTCCGATTTAGCTTTAAAATCTTATGCCAAGCAGTATTTAATAAGCGAAAATCTAATTTTCAACGAAGAAGGATATGCGGAAAAACCGATAGAAAAAGCGATTAAGGATATGATTAAACATAAAGAGTTTATAAAAATAGGCCATGACGCATACACGACTAAGGAAATAAGAAGGTCCGAGAAAAATATTATATTCAGGGCAAAAGAGAGTTCAGGAAAATTCGAGGAAATAGTAAAAAAAAACTCAGCAATAAAGGAAATTAACGACTACGAAAATATGATGAACGAAAAATTTAAAATTGAAGGTAAAGAATTTAAATTTACTAACGACCAGAAAAGAGCTCTTGAAGCCTTGCTTACGTCAAAAAACGGTTTTATAGTCATACAAGGAGACGCAGGAACCGGAAAAACTACCTTATTAAAAGCGTTTAAAGATATTTCGGAAAAAAGGCAGATACAGATAGTAGGATTATCTACTACTGCCGTTGCCGTAGAAGAAATTGCCAAGCAGGGCGGAATAGAGTCTACGAAAACAGTCGAAAAATTCGTTCTTGAAGGCAAAATCAAAAAAGAGTTTGAAGATACTGCCGGAAAAAGGATTTATATAATGGATGAATCAAGCATGATTTCAACTCCGAAATTGGACGAGGTTACGGCCATAGCCAAAGAAGAAAATGCAAGGTCAGTACTGCTAGGCGATAAAAAGCAGATAAAATCCATAGGTGCGGGCGGAATGTTTGAAAAAATGCAAAAATCAAACGACGTAACGATTATTGAACTAAAAGAATCTATCAGACAAAAAGATCCGTTCTTAAAAGAGGCGGTAAGAACCATAGCGGACGGTCATATAAACGAAGGGCTGAAGATGTTTGACGAAAAACAAAAAATTCACGAGATAAAAGACAAAGACGAATTATTCCAAAAAATGACCGATAAATTTGTTTCGGCCGAAGATATAGACAACATGTTTATGCTTACCGCTAAAAATAAGGATAGAGTCGAACTTAACAGAATCGCAAGGGAAAAGCTAAAAGACTTGGGCAAAGTCAATAAAGAAGAAGTTAAAATAAGAGTCAGAGAATCCAAGAATATAGGCGATGAAGACAAAAATCACGTTTGGAATTATGAATCTGGAGATATAGTCGTTAAAGGCAAACACGCTTACGAAGTTAAAAACGTGGATAAGGAAAACAGATTAATTGGCGCTGTAAATGTTTATTCGGGCAAAGAGATAAATATGCAGGCAAATAAAAGCAATAAAGTATATGTAGAAGCCGACAGGGATTTTGCCGTAAACGATAAAATAGTTTTTTTGCAGAACGATTACGTACTTGGCGTAAGAAACAGCAAAACCGGACACATTAAAAATATCGAAGCTCTAGGCGGCGGGAATTATAAATTAGACGTTAATATTGCTAATCGGAATGAACCGGAAGAGATTATAAGTTTTAATACCGCAAATTATAATTACTTCACGCATGCATATGCTTTAACGTCCTTTAAATCGCAGGGAGGCAAAAAAATGAAGCCATTATGTATGCAGATAGAACGACTAAAAACGAAATGTACGTGGAAGTTTCAAGGGCAAGATTAAACGTAGAAATTTTTACGACCGATAAAGAAACTTTATTTAAAACGGCTAAAAAAGAGGATAAACAAATAGACAGTATGACTGCCGAAAAAATAAATTACGGCAAAGGAAAAGGCGAAAAAAATAATCCGGATTTAGAAAAAAAGATTGAACCGGTAAAACAAAAAATCGAACCTGCGGGGATAAAACATGTTCAGCACCAGAAGCATTTTAGATTTTAGCAATAACGGTTAATTAGAAAGTGCCGCTTCGCGGGATTTATTTTAAAAAAATAAAAAACGATATAGTGAAAAACGATTTTAATTATAATGAAACTTTTATATAGAATAAATACATTTTGTTAGATTAAAAACAAAAACTTTTATATAGAGTGCTTCGCATATTTTATTAAATTATTTTAAGGTATTTTGTTGATAATTTTACTTATTAAATTTACAGCACCTATGCTTTCACACCCCCGTACACCGAGTATGTGAAAGCCGCATAAATACAGGGCTTATTTGTGGCACAATGTGGCACAGTAGGTCGTCGATATGCTAATTTAGTGAATTTGCGATGTATTAACAAAATAGCACGTTTTTGTGGCACACGTGGCACATTTTTTAAAAGGAATTTTTTATGGAAAAAAAACATATAACTTTTAGAATCGACGGCGACCTAATAGATAAAATAGGACGTGAAGAAAATAAATCAAAACTCGTAAATAATTTATTAAAACAATACGTTTATAAAACTAAAGAAAATGATAAAACAGACCTTTCCTTTTTAAAAGAATGGGAAAAAAAATTAGACGAAGGTAAAGAAGGATTTGAGACATTGGCTCAAGAGATAAAAGATTTAAAAAATCAAAATATAGAATTCAAAAACTCTCTCAGTAAATTTATAAATGATAATCTAAAAAATATTTCCGGAATTGAAGAAGGTTTAATGGATGGAGACAAATTATTTATCCAAAATCTTTTTCAGGATAATAAAAAATTTATTAAATCGATGATAGACGATAGCAAACAGTTTCAAAGAGAATTAAGTTTAAAAACATGGTTTGTTATTGTCGGAGCTATAGTTTTTTATATATTAATCAAATTTTTATAAGGAGGCAAAAAAAATGAAAATCCTTAAAAAAACTTTTATTATTATGATGATTATTTT
>JAJZYP010000101.1 GCA_021798015.1 bacterium | reverse complement strand
CACAGAGACCATCCGAGTTGTCCCAGACTGTTTTGTCGCAATGCAACACCTTTTTGCTTCACAGGATTGTTAATGACAAAGATCAAGACATGCTTAAAAAACTTGTTCCTGATACAATGGGCGGAATATTAAATGAACTTTCGGTATTGCCTACTAGGAAGGCCTTGTTATTGGGATGGGCAGCGCCAATACCTGTCCTTGTAGAAATGAAAGAGTTAAGCCTTGATCACCAACCAAAATCGAAGGATCCAGATTTTTGGGATGTTTGGGTTGGAAAATCAGAGAGAAAAATTAATTGGCCAGATATAGTTAAAGAGTGGCAAAATAAAATATAAAATGATTTAATAAAGTGTACAATAGAGGTATAATAAAGAAAGGATCATGTTAATTTTAAGGTAGAGAGGCGGGTGTGCATTGTTTATTCCGTTTTATTGAATACACTTTACGTTCTTACTGGATACCAATTACGGAAATTATTGGACACCCTTTTCGCAATTAATTCAATATTTATTTAATAAAAAAATTGGTCGTTTTTTATAACTTTTAATATTAAATTGTTTTAGTTTTTAATAACCGACAGCGATTATTAAAATTTTAACAGATTTTCATATTTAGAGAAGCAAGATTTTAAAATCTTGTCTTGATTTGTTGTTTCATTATAGAAAAATATGACAAATTAGAAAAGTAAGTCCCTATAAATATAGAAACAAAACCAATAGTAACCATAAAAGTTTGCTTATTCTTATTACAGAAAGTTGATAGTTTTTTATGCGTTTTACTATCATATTTTTTTAATTTCGATAAAGTTAGCTTTATAATTTAAAATGCTAAAATTTCCCAATCGCCTTCATTTTCATAAAAATAATTTTCTTTTTTATTTATTTTCCAATAAGGATATTTTTCAATTACTATTCCGCCAATTATTTCAAAGCCATATTTTGATTGTTTGTCTTTAATCCATTTTTGGAGAGCTTTATTTTTATCCGCCGTTTCTTTTGCTTTCGCCGTATTTCCACTTTTTGTATCCAATAAATAAATTGTATTTTTTGTTTTAACAATAAAATCAGGGTAAAAAAGCCTGCTTTTTTTTTCTTGCGTATCAAAATATTCAATAGCAAATACACTTTTACCTCTATCGTCTTGTTTGTGCCACCAGATAATATTTTCTTGCAATTCTAAAAATTTTATAAATTTTTCTTCGTTATCTTTTCCAACATATTGTTTTCTGTTATAAAATTCTTTATAGATATTTTTATTTATACCTTCTATTTTTTCATAATCTTCAGTAAAATCTACTTCTTGTTCCGGCAACTCTAAATCAAAAACTTCTCTTTCTTCTTTTTCTTTTATTTCTATTTCATATTTTTTTCTAAAATTTTTCAATGCTTTATTTATAGATGATTTAAGTTTAATATTGTTCCCAGATAATTCATTTACAATAATAGGATAATATATATCTCTATCAAGACCGAGTCTTGTGTTAAACCATACATTTAAAGCCGATTTTAGTTGCCCCCACGATCTTGAAGGATTATATTGTGCTTCTTCCTCTTCTTGTTTTTTAAGTTCTTCAAAACAAAGTAAATTATAAAGCCTTTCTACGTCTAAATTAGAAAAATGATAATCCATAATAGCTGCTTTTTCTTTTATTTCACTAATAAAATTATCAAAGCTTTCAATTTGTGCATTTACGATAATATGGTTATTAACGTTTTTATTTTCAAGATTTATCTGCAATTTTACCTTATCGTAATTTTCATTTTCGTTAAAAAATTCGCTGCTTGTTCCAAATTCTTCATCCATTGTTTCAAGAAAAAGTTTTTGCCATAACGGCGGCGGCGTAAGCGTATTAAAGTCGGTTCTATGATAATAAGTGGTTTCTAATGTAATTCTTTCAATGCCTTTTTTAAGTTCTGTGAAGTAAAGAGGCATTTTATTTTCATTTTCAGGATCTTTAATATTTCTAATATGATCTTTATTGTAGTTAGTATAAATATAGGCTTTATTTAATTCTTCCTTATTATAATGATGGCCTTCAGGCATCCTTTTAATTCTTCCGATTATTTGGATATGAAAGGTTGGGCTTGTGATTTCCCTAAACATTACGAGTATTTCAGCCCTTGGACAATCCCAGCCTGTTGCAGGAGCAACTTTAAATATCATAAAATTGACTTCACTGTTGTTTTTTTCTATCAGATCTAGATTTTTCTTTTCATTTGAAAGCCAGATAGCAATTTCGTTTTCCTTTACTCCTTTTCCTATAAGATAGGATAACACAATATTTTTTTTATTGACCAAAACATCTTCTTTTTCTTTAAAATCGCTTGGCAACTGAATCATAACAAGCGGATTTATATCAAGTCCTAATTCTTTATATAGGTTTTTAAGCTCAAGTCTTTTATTATAAGCAAGTTCAAGCATTATTTCATCTTCAGAAAGTTCATGATTTTCTAATTTTTTTATATCCTCATCTGTTTGAATAATAATTTTTTCTTTAATAAGACCGCTTTTAATAACATCGCTTTCAAAGACTTCTACAAAACCTGCTTTTTTTAGATTTATTTCACTTGCGTTAGGTATATTTTTTGGGGTTGCAGTTATTTTAATAATAATTCTTGGATTTATTAGATCTACTACTTCATTTGCAAGTGCAGTATCAGTTTCCGTATGCGCTTCATCAATAATTAAAATAATTTCTCTTTCTTTTTTAGTATTTTGAATAAATTGGTCAAAAACTGCCCCGCCGCCATAACCAACTCCACCGCTTTTTCTTAATTTTCTTGATTCTTTATCCGTTCCTTTTATTTTTGACCAATTAATAAAGAATATATTATTTTTATAAAGCTTTTCTCCTTCGGTTAAATTATTATAATCTTTCACGTGCATGTCTGTTCCATCATTATAATAACGATAAAGTTTATCTTTTGACTGAGAATATGATTCATCACCACCAAAAGACAGCCATATATATGCTTTGTCTTCGTGAAACTGATAATTATCGTCAAGGCACCTTAAAAACTCAGCCATCATAATTGTTTTTCCGGATCCCGTCGGAGATTTAAAAATAAGCGGAATTTTATATTCACCAGTTTTCCATAAATCTAAAAAAGTTAAGCTTAATTGGTCTACAGCCGTTTTTTGAAAATCTTTTAATATTATCATAACTAATTATTTTTTATTGGTTAAATTTATTTCTTTATATATTTCAAGAATAGGTTCCGGAATATCCTCAATAGTTATATTTTTATCTAAATATTTAAATAGCTTTTTGTCAATTCTTCCATATGAAAAAATATAAAGAACAGTTTTTGTGTCTTTAATGCTTTCAATTAATTCTTCAAATTTACTCATATCTTCTCGAAAATAAATTGCAGTTTTTCTTGCCTTATTTCTGCTTTCAAATATCTGATACCAATTATTACATTTTATCTCTTCGAAGGTATTTTCTTTAATTGCAATCATCTGCCCAGCTTTTTCTGTCAATTCATGTCTCTGTTTATCATTTATTTTATTAATTTTTTCTACAGGAATAAGTTCTGTTTTAAAATATTGAAGATTGCCGCCCAAACCATCTTTAAAAGAGTCAATATTTTTAATACCCACAATTTTTATACTATTATTTTCAATATTTTTTTCTATTTTATCAAACTTTGATTTATTTTCATCTATTACTTTATTTATTTTATCAAATATATCGTCAATGTTTTTAAGACTGCTAAAAGTAAGTTTTTGTTCTATGAGTGTTTTTTTTTCTTTTCCTTTAAAATTATATCCATTAATTACATTACGGATTCTTTGGTAAGTAACTTCTTCGCAAATATTATTTTCATTATTTGTACATAATATAAACTTTCTGTTTCCAGCATCTTCTTGATTTAGTTCTAATACTGCTTGTCCTGTTGTTCCAGAGCCTGCAAAAAAATCAAGAATAATCGAATTTTTATTATCTGACATTACTTTTATTGACTCCATAACAGCATATAAAGATTTTGGATATTCAAATTTCTCTCTTTCTCCTATAACATCCATTAAAATTCTTGTTCCATATTCACTTGCTGAAAATACAGAATCATACCAAATACTTTTCGGAGGCTCTCCGCTAGTTCCTCCCTTAAATTTGTAATATATTTGGTATCCATTATTTTTAATATGCTTGCACCACAAATCGCCAGATTCATACATTTCATCAATTACTTCAGAAGATCTTCTCCAAATTCTTTTTTCATTTTTTGGATCAATAGGCCAAATTTCGATTGAATATTTATTTTTAGTGCTTACTTTCCCTGATATTGGATCAAAATATATAGGGTAATATCTATCTTTAAAGGAACCATCCTCCTTCTTTGCATTACTATCAATTCCTTGTTTTCTTAAATTAGTAGGAGAATACCATGTTCCGTCTTTATCTTGTATATAACTGTGACTTTTATCGGCAATATCAACTATAATATTTTTGATAGATGATTTTTGTGTCCTGCCAAAAAATAGTCCATATTCATGAATTTGAGCTAGTTTTCTTTTTGTTTTTCTACCACTTGGATAATTTCTTATGGTAACAGTTCCTAAATGATTTTCTCTTTTAAAAATTTTATTCATTAAAAGCCATAAATTAGGTAATTCATAATCATCAATAGTTACACAAATTATCCCATCTTCTTTCAAAAGATTTTTTGCCAATTCCAATCTCTTTTCCATCATATTAAGCCATTTACTATGTCTATACCCATCATCATCCGTAACATAATTGTTGTTGTATTTCCAGTCTCTAGCACCAGTATTATATGGTGGATCAATATAAATAACGTCAATTTTGCCTTTATGCGTATAATTAAGAACAGATAAGGCGTGGTAATTATCTCCTTCTATTAAGATATTGTCATCACTATTATTAGTTTTAATTTCTTTTTCTTTTATTCTTTTAAGTATAGGTAGATTATTTTCACAGTCCAGCACAACTTTTTCGGGTTCTTTTTCTTTATCCCATACAAGACCATATTCTTTATTTTTAATTTCATCATCTTGCTTTTGAATAAGCTTTATTAACTCTTCTCTTGTAAAACTATCAAATTTACCCATTGTAACCCCAAAATTAAGTATAAATTAAAATATAACTAAATTATTTCTTGTAAATCTTTTATTATGCTTTCTTTATTAATGATTAAATTGTATATATTTAATTAGTATCATTTTTAAAACCTCATCATCGCTTCTAACTTTATCCCGTTAAGCACGTAAACAAATACCGTTCCGACGTAAGCTCCGGTCTTTGCTATTACCCTATATCCGTAATAATTTGCTGTAGCCTTGCCGTATTGCCTTGCTTCTTGAATAGTATTATTTATAACGGGTTTTATTCCACTCGGCAAGTTATCCCAACCCGCCATATTGGTATTTTTAACTTCCGCTATATTGCCGGAGCAAATCTTATAATTTTCCACAGCCCAATAAACCGGTTTCGGAAAGCCCTGTGTCCTGCGGATTATGCTTATCAGCTTGCATCCGGACATTGTCGTCGTTAACGGCAAAGCGTTATAGGTATAAGCTCCGTAAGTGTAGATATAAGGACTGCCGGAATTGTAAACCCGCATTGCAAGCTTGTTAAAGTTAGAGTCTGACTGGTTGTAAGGGATATTAAAAATCCCTAAAGCAAAAACTATATTTGCAGAAAACAAAATAAATGCAAATATAAATATTTTAAAAATTATTTTAATCATTTTTTAATTTTAAAAAATTCCGTCAAACTATTTATCTTATTCTCCGGCTCCGGCAGGCTAAAATCTCCATAACCTCTATTGAGCCAATAAGCGTTGCACTCAGGACAGTTTAATTCTATATGGTGAATTGCCAAATTATAATCGTCTATGAAATATTTTATTCCAAGTTCGGAAATAATTC
>JAJZYP010000100.1 GCA_021798015.1 bacterium | reverse complement strand
ATGTTATCGGGGATGTTAAAAATAAAACCGCCATTATGCTGGACGATATGATAGATACCGCAGGCACGATTACTCAGGGAGCGGCTGCGCTTTCCGAGAACGGGGCAAGCGAGATAATTGCAATGGCAACGCACGGCGTTCTTTCGGGCGAGGCAATGAATAAAATAGATAATTCGCCGATAAAAGAGCTAATAATTACCGATACTATAAGTCAAAAAAATAGGCGGGAGTTATCAAATAAAATTAAAATTTTAAGTGTTGCAAATCTTTTAGCCGAAGCGGTTAAAAGAATTTATGACGAGGATTCGGTTAGTTCGCTTTTTATTTAATAAAAGTAAAATAAATTTATAAAATAAAACTAAAAATATAAGATAAAAGGAGATATTCATTGGAAATAATTAATTTAAACGTAAGTACAAGAAGCAAAGAGGATAATGTTAAGTCCCTAAGGAAACAGGGTCTTATACCCGCTGTAATATATGGAAGAAATATCGGTTCCTTAATGGTTTTATTAAACTACAAAGATTTTATTAAAACTTTTACAAATCATTCTATCTCATCTTTTATTAATATAGCAAGCAAGGAAGATAGGGTTAACGGGAAAACTGCAGTAATCAAGGAGATCCAAAAGGATTCCGTAACAGATAATATTATTCATATCGATTTTCATGAAGTATCTATGGATGAGAAGATTGAGATAGAAGCAACCATTCACTTTATAGGTAAGCCGGAAGGCGTGAAACTTGGGGGTATTCTTGAGCCGCTTATGAGACATATCGCAATCAAAGGTTATCCTAAAGATATAATCGACACTATAAATATAGATGTGTCATCCCTTAAAATCGGGGATATTATCCATGTCAAGGATTTAAAGCTTGGCGAAGGTATCGAGATAATGGCTGATGAGGATGCGCCTATTGTTACGGTTGCAGAGCCTGTGGTAGAAGAGGTTGTTGCGCAACCGGAAGTTCAGGAGGAGGCGCTCTCCCAAGCCCAGCAAACTCAACCGAAGGCTTAATATAGCTAATGAAAAATGTGAAAAATGGTATCGGATATATTTATTTTCGGTCTTGGAAATCCCGGGCAGGAGTATCTTTTTTCCCGGCATAATTTTGGCTTTATCGCTATAGATAGTTTTTCTCAAGAATGTGATTTTCCTGCTTTCAGTCGTAAAAAAAATTATCTGATTTCAAAGAAAGATATATCGGATAAAGATGTTTATTTAATTAAACCGCTTACATATATGAATTTAAGTGGGAAAGCCGTTAAAGAGGTGCTAAATAAGCATGGTATATTTAAAATATCGGATAATGACAACACTTCAAATATTATCCTTATTCATGACGATCTTGATCTCAGTTTCGGAAGCTATAAAATTAAGTTTGGAGGCAGCGGCGGATCGCATAACGGTGTTATATCGGTAATAAACTCGCTTCAAAGCAAAAATTTTATTCGCATAAAATTGGGCACTAACTCCCCCGTCAGAGTCAAATTTAATACCGGAGCAGACTATGTCCTGTCTAATTTTTCAAAAGATGAAATTAAAAGGTTGCCTGATTTCTTAAAAACAATAAATGAATTGTTGTTGATTATAATTACGGATGGACTGACTAAGGCTATGAATACTTTTAATCGTAAATAAAAAATCCGGGGTCCTGCCCCCGATTTAATGAATTAGTTTTAAAAAGGTGTTAAAATATGGGACTTAAATGCGGCATAGTAGGCCTTCCTAATGTCGGGAAATCTACTATATTTAATGCTATTACCTCCGGAGGCGCCGAGGCCAGCAACTATCCTTTTTGCACAATAGATCCTAATGTCGGTATAAAGCCCATTAATGATAAAAGGCTTGATAAACTTAAAGAAATGGTTAATCCGGAAAAGGTTACACCGACTTATGTCGAGTTTGTAGATATTGCAGGACTTGTAAAGGGGGCATCTGCCGGTGAGGGACTGGGAAATAAGTTCCTTTCTCATATTAGGAATGTTGACCTTATTATACAGGTAATAAGGGTTTTTAAAGAAAATTCCGTTGTGCATGTGGAGGGAGGGGTTAACCCTGTTAGGGATCTTGAGATTATCAATACCGAGCTTGCTTTAAGCGATATAGAAGTTCTTTCAAAACATATTCAAAAACTTGAAAAAATAGCCAAAAGCGGGGATAAGGCCTCATTATCCAACCTTAATTTTCTAAAGAATATTAATAAACAATTATCCGAAAATGGGGATATATTAAATAAAGAGTTTAGCGAAAGCGAGAAAAGCCCCTTAAAATCCTTAGGTATTATCTCTGCAAAACCGGCTATATATATACTCAATGTCGATGAACAGATGTTATCCAAAGATTTTTTAAATAACGAAATAAGCGAAATATTAAATATTGCCAAGTCGAAAAATATACCGGTAATAAGACTGTGCGCAAAATTAGAAGAAGAATTGTCAACTCTAAGCCCTGAGGATAAGGGCGCTTTTTTAAAAGATTACGGCCTTGAATCCTCCGCTTTAGACATCGTTGCTTCAGTCAGTTTCAGGCTTTTAGGTCTAATTTCATTTTTTACCGCGGGAAAACAGGAGGTCAGGGCGTGGGAGATAAAAAATGGTTGGAAGGCGCCGCAAGCAGCTGGAACGATCCATTCGGATTTCGAAAAGGGTTTTATAAGGGCGGAAGTTATATCTTACGATGATTTTATAAAGGCAGGATCGGAATCTAATGCGGCAAAAATGGGTCTTTTAAGGCTTGAAGGAAAGGATTATATCGTTAAGGACGGCGATATAATGCACTTCAGATTTAATGTTTAAATTTAATGTTTAACGCAATGGATGCGTAATATTTTTGATGTAAATCGATATGGTATTAATAATTCCTACCCTCATCATCATAACGGCATAGGCCGCAAGCAAAAGCGCCGCCAACTTTCCTGCCGCGTTAGAACCTGTTTTTCCAAGGTATTTTAAAATTAATCTCGTATTTTTTAAAACAATATAAACAATTAAAAGATTAATAATAAATGAAATCGTGATTACCAAATAACCATAAATGCCTGTTAGAATCAAAAGTGTGGTTAAAACCCCAGGTCCAACAATTAAAGGGACGCCTATAGGAACCACTCCCAAGTCTGCTTTATCAGCAGATGCAAAGATTTTTGGTTTTTCGGAGATGAGATTATTTATCGATATTATTAGTAATAATATGCCGCCGGCTATTTCAAAATCGTAAATAGATATGCCCATAACGGCAAAGAGGGATTTTCCCAATAGAAGAAAGCCGATGCCAACACTAAATGCCGTAATTAACGAGTTTTTTCTTATTTTTTTTTCTTCATCTAAACTTGTATCTTTTACGAAGTCTAAATAGATGGGAAGAACACCGAAAATGTCTATTGCGACAAATAAAGGTATTAGCGCAAGCAGTGCATCTTTAAAAAAAATTAGAATAATATTTGACATACGCCCTTTATTTATATATTAATATTGTCATTGTCTTAAATTATTATTATAAATGCACTATAATTATTATTTATGATTATAATAATTAATCTAACCATAAAATATTAATTTATTATCTATGTTATTATTTGTGTATTGTATTTCTTATGAATAAAAAAGGCAAATTTAATATACTTCATGTTGATAGCTTTAAGGAATTCGGCGGGGCACAAAACGATATCGTTATACTGCTTAAATTTATGAAGTTATATCATAGCGAAAAGTTTAATATTTATGTTATACATAATGGCAATAAGAGGTTAAAAAGCGAATTAGACAAATTAGGCATTTATAATATATCAATCAGAATGAAAAATTTCCTTGATATTAATGCTATATTTAAAATAAGAAATTTTTTAATAAAGCATGATATCGATTTAATAAATTTTCACTCCTCGAAAGACCAATTTCTTGGAGGTATTGCTTCTCTTTCGATTTTTAAAAAAAAAATTGTAAAGATTTTAACCAGACATGTTGCATACAAAGTGGACTTTTTAAAAGGATTTCTAATATATCGTTTCTTAACCGACAAATTTATTGCTATATCTGATTTTATCAGTAAAGGTCTGGTTAACGATGTGAAAATCAATCCCAAAAAAATCGAAACGATTTATAGCCCGAGAATTTATAATGATAGTGGAACCGAAGGAAAGCGTTGCTCATTAGAAAGGGATATATTATTATATCAATCGGTAAAGCAGGATGTCAGGTGTGAACTTGGGGTTAAGCCGGATGAAAAAATAGTTTCGCTTATTGGCAGATTGTCGAAAGAAAAGGGGCATGAGGTTTTAATAAATGCGTCAGAGCTGATAATTAAGATTAAGAAACGAAACGATATAAAGTTTGTCATTATAGGGGAGGGTGAATTATATAATCATATAACCAATTTGATTAATAAAAAGGGGCTTGGAGATTTTTTTATCATAAGCGGTTTCAAAAAAGATATAAAAAAATTTATCTTTGCAAGCGATTTGATAATTGTTCCATCAGGTCTTGAGGGAATGGGAAGCATAATTATAGAATCATGTGCTTTAAAAAAGGCGGTTATCGCTTCGAATGTGGGGGGAATTCCCGAGATAATAAGAAACGATGAGACCGGACTTTTATTTGAAAACGGGGATTACATCGAGCTTGCAAATAAAATTATTTCATTGATTGATAAGCAAGAGTTAATTGAAAAGTTAGGTTTAAACTGTTATAATGAAGTCGTTAAAAAATTCGACGCTAAGGAAATTACATCCAAAACAGCTCTATTGTATCTGAATTTATTAAAAGATTTACAATAAATACAATAAAAATATATGAGAATTTCGATTCGCAGGTTATTAA
This sequence comes from bacterium, assembly GCA_021798015.1. Taxonomy (GTDB): domain Bacteria; phylum SZUA-79; class SZUA-79; order Acidulodesulfobacterales; family Acidulodesulfobacteraceae; genus Acidulodesulfobacterium. The sequence continues at coordinate 1,093 of JAJZYP010000100.1, read as the reverse complement.
AAGGTTTTATTATATTGATTCTTATTGTATTTATGGCTTATTCTATACTTCTTTCATTTAATCTTGTAGCTTTTTCCAGACAAAACTTGAAATTTAAACTTATGTCTTTTTTAAGATATTCATCCATAAAACCCGGGTTTATAAAATTCATAGATTTAAACTTTAATACACTTTTTTCCGATTACTTTTGGGTAATGTTTGCTCAGGAGGCTTCCTCATATAGACTTGCAAAAATGCATTATCCGTACATGTTTAAAATCTCCGTAATTACGGTCAGCCTTAATCATAGGTTTAATTATGCCTATCAGGCAGGAGGAACTCTTCTGGGTCTCACGGGAAAACCAAGAAGAGCTATTAAATTATTAAAAATGGGGATGAATCATATTGACGGGAATTGGAATATACCTTTTTTAATCGCATTTAATTACTTTTATAATCTAAATAACTTTAAAAAGGCGGCTTATTACCTTAAATATGCAATCGGCATGAAAAGCAGCCCAAAATATTTGGAGTTTTTATATATGAAACTTCTTAATAAGTCGGGAAATTTTAAAGGAGCTTTGAGTTTTCTTGAAGAGATGTATAAAAACAACAAAAATCCTTATATAAAGCAAATAATCAAATACAGGATAAACGCAGTTAAAAATGAGATGGAGCTTAAAAAAGAACATAAAAAATATAAAGTACCATATTCATTAAAACTATTTTTACCGCAAAAAAGTTTATGATTAAATTAAAAAATACAACAAAATATTTTAGAGTCGGTTTTTTTGGAATTAAAAAAAATGCCGTCGAAAATCTTTCTTTAACCGTAGAGGCGGGGAAGGTTACAGGGTTTTTCGGTCCAAACGGCGCAGGAAAATCTACAACGATCAAGATGATCGTAGGACTGATTCATCCATCAAACGGAATTATTAAGATAAACGGTTACGATTCAACGGATTATAGGGCGCGGCTTAATTTGGGTTATTTGCCTGAAAACCCAAGTTTTCCCCGGGGACTTAAGGGGATTGAGATTATTAATTATTATTCTAAGTTATTGAATAAAAAAATAGATAAAAACGAAATTTATGACGTGCTAAAATTAGCAGGT
>JAJZYP010000099.1 GCA_021798015.1 bacterium | reverse complement strand
TATGTGTAGGTTTATTTTCTTTAGACATTTAATATTTTATAATTATTTAAGAATTTGCGTAAAGAAATGTCTCTGCCGTCGCCAAACATCTTCCACCACTTAAGGGCGTCTCCATTATTAAAAGCTTTTATAATGGCAATTGCCGCTTCTTTCGGAATATATAATTTTTTCCATTTTGTAGTTATTAAAGGCGGTTCTTCGTATTGAGCCACTAATTTATATCTCCCCGTTGTTCTAACCCACAAAAACGTTTTTTCGCCAAGGGCTACATCTCGTATCTTTTTGTCTAAATTTTTCTGTTTTATATAAAAATCAAAGTCTGATACATCTATTTTAGGGAAAATATCGGAAAAATCATCATAATTTATAGAAACAAATTTATTTTCCCAAATCTTTATTCTCTCTCCAGCCTTATGTCCGATAAAACCGGTAGTATGATATATAAATTCTTTTGACTTTTTAGTAGCGTTAAATATGCTAATTCTTTGTTCTACTTTATCAAAAAGGGGCCTTGGCCTTATCTCATGATGCAAGGCGGTAATGCTTCCAAAATTGTTTTTAAGATTTTTTCTTATATTTTTAGTTCTATCTGCACTGCAAATTGAGACGGGAACTATTAATCCTAAGGCTTCAACATTCTTACTTGATGAAATTTTTTCGGCAAAATCTATCCAAATATTTTTAATATTTTTTGTTTTGTCCTCTTTATATGGCGGATTAGCTATAACATAACTGTTAGCAGGGATGTTTATATCTAAAAAATCGGCGCAAACGATGTTCTTCATTAAAATGCTTTTCGCCATTTCCTTTTTAATCCCGCCGATAAATCCCGATAATCCGTTAATAATGTTTTCAATAGTTTCATTATAAATATTATATGAAATCTCCGCTCCGTGCAACAATTCTAATAGATTTCCGTCTTTTAAACCGTTTTTAATAGACAATACCGTTCCTGCGGCTATAAGAAGGCTACCTTTGCCTGCACAAGGATCAAATATAATATCTTTTTTGTAATCGAAATCTTTCAGGAGTTGATAAGCGGTGTATAGAGCGACGTCTATGGGAGTAAAATACTGGGCGAATTGTTTTTTATCGGTTTCGCTTGCAGGTTCCTGCATTATAGCGTTAAAAATATAATTGCCGTGTGCTCTTTTTTTCTGCAAATAATCAACGGCATTGATAAACAACCGAGAAAATAATGTATCTTTATCATTTATCCATTCCATAAATTCCCCCTTTCATATTCTAATGCAATAATCTTGCCAAAACCAAATTAGAAGACAAAACCTTATGTTTACTTACATTTAATTATCTTTGTAAGGAGTCGGAAATTTGACGCACGGAAAACTTTTCCGTTTACTTTTGACGCTTCATCCTTTATTTTAATGTTTTATATATACCTAATAACAATAACCGCATAGTCAATTTTAAGTATGTTATATCACAACCTCAATTAAGGGGCATCTTTAATTTTATAAACTACCTTGCAAGGTTTTGACGCAAGTTTCACCACCTTCTCCGGAGAACCTATATAAATCTGCGAAACTACTTTCGGCTTGCCGTCGACACGGGCAATCTCCCTTACGTATAAGTAGGGTCTTCCTTTTTTCTTTTTTATATGAAAATGTGCCATAAATATATTATATAAAATAGGGTCTTACAAGTCAATAAAGAAATGTAATTGTCTTTATATTTCAAAGTTTAACGAGATTAACGGATGGCTCTTACTGAAAAAATATTAAAACATGGATATGTTTTATGTCCGTAAATATAAGTAAGCCAGAGGGGTTTTGCCTTTATAAGCGCATGATTACTTTAAATAATTAAGTTATACCTATTTCGTCGAAATAGTATACTTTGAACCGCGCTTTTAATATTAACAGTTTTAATGGTATAGGATTTAATACCTATTAGTTCTAAAACAGCTTTTATTTTTAAAATTTATGTTTATACTTGACAATTGGTGCAGGATAGAATAACATTGAAAAAGATAACTATTGTAATCAAGGCTAACACAAATAGAAACATTCGAGATAAAGAGAAAGGAAGATGAGGACTAATACGTGGATTACACAGAAGGAATAATTAGATACGCAATCGACGAATCTAACATAAACGCTATAGGAACCATAGAGAAGATGGAAATATTGGACGTTAGTCCCATTCCTTCAAATTACCCTTGTATATCAGGAGAACTGGAGAATGATGAACAGGGAAGGGCAAATCTGGAATTAGCCAAGTCTAAATTATTAGATGCATTGAATCAATATATTGTTAAAAGTATTTATAGAAACGGTATAAGTTATTATTTTAAAATTACAGCCGATATTTCAAATAATCCAGATTTTGCTGGCCCACGTGAAAGATTTTCAGAAATTTGGCTTTATCTTACGAATAGTAAGATAAAAATTGCTGAAAAACTAAGATTAAATTGTTATGAAATTGATTTTAATTTATTGATCAACCCTGATATTCTGCATATTCTGACTGGAAGCGAAATTAACGGTATTAGAGTGGAAGAAGAGCGATTAAATGAATCAGGAACTAAAATTAGATATACCGTAAACAAGCGAGACTCCTATATAGCTACTATGAATCGTTATGTTCAGAAGGGGCAATCATAATTATTGCAAAAACAAGACTGCCTTTAAAATACCCGGTCTATAAGTTTACATGCCAAATTAAACCAGTTAATAATAAATCCGAAAAATTATTTTTTTTCCATGGAAACGTAATAAATCCGAAAGGGATTGGGATTATCGACATTAAGTCATAATAATTTATTAAGGTTTACGGGGTGTTTGTTAAAAATCACATTAATCGCTTTTTAATAAGTTAGGTATTTTTGCATTATAATATATAATTTTAATTTATTTTATTAATTAGGGAAGAAGTTATGGAAGACATTGATTTTTCCGAAGAACAACTTTTATTCATTGCCAATGAACAAAAACACATAGAAAAGGATTTTAAAGAAAATAGTGTATTTAAAACTAAAGAGATTCGCGAAATAATTGAGCCGTGGCTTACGGCCGTTTTTCAAAGTGAACATTTATCTCTTTTAATCGGAAGTGGTTTAACAAATGCTATTTCCAGTATGACTAAAATTACTCCCATATGTATGCCTAGAATTGATTTTAAATGCAAGTATAAGGATTCCATTAAAAAATTCGCGGATGAGGAGGCAAAAAATATGGATAGAGGAAAAGCCAATTTTGAAGATGACTTGCGAGTTGCGACTGAACTTTTAAAAGGATTTAAAATTTTAGACGACAAAAAAGAAGCGGAAGTTCTTAATGGTGAAATTAACAATAAGTTAAGCTCTTTTCTTGAAGAAATTTTAAAAAATGAAGGATATTTTTTTAATTCTGAAAAATATCAAGAAGCCATGGACATCTTAAAGCGGTTTTTAATTAGTTTTTCTGCTAGAGCCTCATCTCGCGATAGATTAAATATTTTCACAACTAACTATAATAGGTTTATCGAATATGGTCTTGATGAGGCAGGTATATTAACTTTAGATAGATTTATTGGAAAAATTAAGCCAATAATGAGGTTTCACAGGGTGGATCTCGACTATCATTATAATCCACCGGGGATTAGAGGGGAGCCTAGATATGTAGAAGGAGTTGTTAGATTTATAAAATTGCATGGTTCATTAGATTGGAGGTTTAATAATACCGAAATTATCAGAGAGCCTATAAGTTTTGGAAGTAGTATAAATGAAGAATTTTTTTCCGACCCACTGGATAATGTTGTGATATATCCTAATTCTTCAAAAGCGATTGAAACTGCTTATTTTCCTTATTCTGAATTATTTCGTGACTTTTCAACTGCTATATGCCGTCCAAATTCTGTATTAGTTACTTACGGGTACGGGTTTGGTGACTCTCATATTAACCGTATTATAGAAGATATGTTGACTATACCATCAACGCATATAGTTATTATATCTTATGATAAGGTAGATGGACGACTAGAAAAAATTGTAAAAAAAATAAATAAATCCCAACTTACCCTACTTATAGGCAGTCATATGGCAGATCTACAAGTTTTAACGGATAATTATTTACCAAAATCGGCAATAGATAGAATAACTGAAAGAAAACACAATATATTAGAAAAAAGAGGAGAAAATAAAAAAGGTGATACCAATAAAACACAATGCAATCCTGTTGAGACCAGTAAATTTACTGAGGATTAACCATGCAAAAAGGTTTTGAAAATATACGAAACTTGACTATTGGCACTGTCGAATTTATATCTCCGAAAGAGATAAAAGTTTCATTGGAAATCAATGCTCCACAAAGCACATCGCTAAATGCAGGCATACCCCAATTATTCCCAAAAATAAACGGCTTTGTTTTAATACCTAATGAGGCTGGAGCTCTAATTGGTATAATAACATGGATAGCAGTAGAATATTCTCCTTATCCTAAAAGATATGGTTACAAAGATTTTGATTTAGTGGATTTGCCATTTCCTCAAAGAAAAATATCCATTATCCCATTAGGCTTATTAAAAGAAAATGATGGCAATTATGAAGTCGCAAGAGGTGTATATAACTATCCTTCTGTAGGGGATGCCGTAGTTATTCCAAATAAAGAACAATTACAGGCAATAGTCCAAAATAAAGATGAAAATGCCAGGGTTAAGATAGGCACCTCACCGATGGCTGCCAATGCCCCTGTTTATATTAATCCGGATAAAGTTTTTGGGCGTCATATTGCGGTATTGGGCAATACTGGTAGTGGAAAATCTTGCTCAGTTGCAGGTTTAATCAGGTGGTCTATGGAGGCCGCAACTAAAGAAAAAGAAGATAAAAAACCTAATGCTAGGTTTATCGTATTGGACCCGAACGGAGAGTATGATAATGCTTTTAGCGATTTAGGTTTGGTTAGGCATTATGAGGTTGTTTTAAATACTGAAGATGAAAGTGAATGTGAAAATTGTGATTGTGAAAATGGAAAAATCATAAACAAAAAAAAATTAAGAGTTCCATATTGGATGTGGAACAGTCTTGAATGGGCTTCAATTTCTCAGGCAAGCTTAAAAACACAAAGACCTATATTGAAAAGGGCTTTAAGGGAAATAAAAGACAAAAGTAGCTCTACAATAAACGATAATAATGAAAAGTTCAAAAAATATCTTATAACTTTTAAAATAAATTTAACAATATTCGAACAAAAAGGTGCCGGTCTAGCGGTTTTTCCAAACAATAAGAATTATTTTGAATTCTTAGAAGAGGCAAAAAAAGCCTTAGAAAATTATAATGGATTAAAAGAAGAATATGAAACTTATAAAAATGATTTAGTTCAAAAAATAAATGAAATACTTAATGGCAAAAAAAACAATGTATATTTTGGAGCATTTAATATAACCGATGTTAATATTTTTTTATCATTAATAAAAGAAAAAGAAGGCATTACTGGAGAGTTAATACCATACAAAGGGCCAGACGAAGATACGCCAATATTCTTTAGTAGCAAAAGCTTTTTGTCACATATTGAAAATATAGCAACCGAACCTTCTATTCAGTATAGTATGGATTATTTTTTAATGAGAGTCAAAAGCCTGTTTTCAGAGAACCGAATTAATTCGGTAATAAATGTAGAATCTGAAGATGAATTGACATTGGAAAGATGGTTGAATGATTATATTGGTTCGGAAGATAATAAACCATCTATAACCGTGATTGATTTATCATTGTTACCTTCTGAAATAGTTTATTTGATAGTTTCTGTCATGGCAAGGTTAATATTTGAATCTCATCAAAGATATAAAAGAATTAACAATGCAACTTTACCTACAACGTTAGTAATTGAGGAAGCCCATAATTTTATTAAGAAATATGAAACTGAATCCGAAGAAATTTCTTCCCAAAAATTATGCGGCCAAATTTTTGAAAAAATAGCAAAAGAAGGTAGAAAATTTGGCTTAGGACTTGTTATTTCTTCACAAAGACCATCCGAGTTATCCCAGACTGTTTTATCACAATGCAAT
>JAJZYP010000098.1 GCA_021798015.1 bacterium | reverse complement strand
GAGTGTACGATCCCTGTTGCGGTTCCGGCGGAATGTTCGTTCAGTCCGAAAAGTTTGTTCAGGAGCATGGGGGCAGGATAGGCGATATTTCTATTTATGGGCAGGAAAGCAATCAGACTACATGGCGCTTGTGTAAAATGAATTTGGCTATCCGCAGAATCGAGGCGGATATTCAGTGGAATAACGAAGGAAGTTTTTTAAACGACGCACATAAGACCTTAAAAGCAGATTTCATTCTTGCGAATCCCCCTTTTAACGATTCCGACTGGAGAGGGGAACTGTTAAGGGACGACGTCCGCTGGAAATACGGCGTTCCTCCTCCTAATAATGCAAACTTTGCATGGATTCAGCATTTTATCTTTCATTTGTCACCGACCGGCATTGCGGGTTTCGTCCTTTCCAACGGTTCGATGAGTTTCAACGCCTCTAACGAAGGAGAAATAAGAAAAAACATAATAGAAGCGGATTTAGTGGACTGTATGGTCGCCCTTCCCTCCCAGCTATTTTACAACACGATGATTCCTGCGTGCCTCTGGTTTATAGCCCGCGACAAAAAGAACCATAAGTTCAGGGACAGAAGAGGCGATGTTTTGTTTATAGACGCGCGCAATATGGGTGCTATGATAGACAGAAGGCACAGGGAGCTTACCGAAGAAGATATAAATAAAATCTCCGATACTTACCATGCTTTCAGGGGCGAACCACCCCGCCCTTCGGGCTCCCAACTCCCCTCCTTTCAAGGAGGGGTAGGGGTGGTGCAGGAGGGGAAATACGAAGATATTGCCGGTTTTTGTAAGATAGCCGATTTGGAAGAGATAAAGAAAAACGGTTATATTTTAACTCCCGGCAGATACGTCGGAACCGAGGAGATAGAAGAAGACTTTGAGGTTTTTGAAGAGAAGATGAAACGGCTGACGGCAGAACTGTCAAAACATATGGAAGAAGAAAAAAGGCTGAATGAAGAAATTAGAAATCAGCTTTCTAAAATAGGGTTTAATTTGGAATAAAAACCTATGAGAAAATATACTGAGGAATCGCAAAATATTGAATTTAAGTCGGAATGGAGGGACGAACATTTAAAAACGCTCTGTGCCTTTGTCAATACGAAAGGCGGAGAATTAATAGTGGGGGTGGACGATAAGGGAAATGCTATCGGAGTTAAAAATGCTAAAAAACTGCTTGAAGATATTCCCAACAAAATAAGAAGCAAAATAGGTATTACGCCTTCGGTTACGAAGAAAACTAAAAACGGCAAAGATATTGTAAGCATTGAAGTTTCGGCGGCATCAATGCCTGTTTCCTGCGACGGCAGGTATTTTCAAAGAAGCGGAAGCACTACTTCTGAGTTAAACGGAAACGAGCTTGCCAATTTTCTTTTGCGGAAATACGGAAAAACATGGGATTCGCTTCCTTCCGAAGCGGGATTGGAGGATATAGATGCGGATGCGGTTAACGTTTTTAAGAATCTTGCCAAGAAAAGAATTTTAGGTATTTCCGAGGACGATTCCATAGAAAAAATTTTATATAATCTAAAACTCTTAACCGACGACAAAAAAATAACAAAAGCAGGTTTTTTATTATTCGGTAGTGACCCTCAGAGATTTTTTGTAAACGCAAAAACAAGAGTTGGGAGGTTTAAAGATTCGAATATACTTGATACCGTGATATCGGAAGGCAATCTTTTTAATCAAGTAGAAAAAACAGTTGAAGCAATTAAAAAGCATTTAAATGTTAAGTTTGAGATTAATAAAGAATTGGCAAGGCGGGACATATGGGATTATCCGTTAGATGCTATAAGAGAAGCTGTCATAAATGCGGTTATTCATAAGGATTATTCAAGCGTTGCCGAAGTTCAGATTAAGGTTTACGACGACAGGATATGGTTCTGGAATCCGGGAAACCTTCCCGAGGAGCTTAATATAGAGGCTTTAAAAAAAGAACATTCCTCATACCCTAAAAATCCGCTCATCGCTAACATATTTTATCTTGCAGGATTAATCGAACGCTGGGGTTCAGGAACAAAAAGAATCGTCGATTTATTTAAAGAGCAAAATTTATCGGAACCTGAATTCAAAGAAGAACAGGGCGGCATTAGCGTCCGATTTTACAAGGATGTTGATATTTATGGGGAAGAAAATTTAGGAAAAATGGGATTAAACGAAAGGCAGATTCAAGCAGTGATTTACATAAAAAAGAATAAAAAGATTACCAATAGCGAGTACATGGATTTAACCAAAATTTCAAAACAAACAGCAACTCGCGATTTAAGCAAGTTAGTCAAATCAAAAGTATTAGAAAAAAAAGGTGTAACTGGCAAGGGCACGGAATATTTTTTAAGGACTCATAAGGACTCATAAGGACTCATAAGGACTCATAAGGGAAATACTAAAATGAAAACCGAAAATAAAAAAACTAATATACCGGAAGGCTGGAAGATGACGACGCTGGGAGAGGTGGCGGAGATAGCTATTGGGAAGTCACCAAGTGGCGAAAGTTATAATCAAAATAACAAAGGTTGCCATTTTATCAAGGTATTACCGAATTTAGCAATAAATATATTGGTATAAAAAAGTTTACAAATCAGCCAATTTGAAGGCATCGTCATCGAAAATGCTTCTGAAAACGACTTTAAAGTGGTTGCCGAGCTTGTTTCCGTTATAAATTAATTTCTATAGACAGATGCTATCATCGGCTTTATGAAGACGATATCAAATAATAATAAAGCATGAAAACCGTTCTTATTACCGGTTCTACCGACGGCATAGGAAAGCAGACAGCCCTCGTTCTGGCGCAGAAAGGCTTTTCTGTGCTGATTCACGGCAGGAACGAAGACAAATGCAAGCAAACCGTAGAAGAAATTTCCGTTTTAACGGGCGGTAAAAACTTGGATTATTTTGTCTGCGATTTATTATCGTTAAAAGAAGTTTTCGATTTTTCCGAAGAGGTTAAAAAGAGATGCGGCAATTTAGATATTTTAATAAATAATGCAGGTGTTTATTTAGAGGATTACATATTATCTCCTGAAGGAATAGAAGCGACGTTTCAGATAAATCATCTTTCCATGTTTTCCCTTACTTTAAATCTGCTTCCCGTTATTAAACCGGCAAATGCAGAACCAGCCCGCATAATTAACGTAAGTTCTATGGCGCATGCTTCAAAAATGGATTTCGACAATCTCATTAAACCTGCAAAATACGACGGACGCAGAGCCTACTGCCTTTCAAAACTGTGCAATATTCTTTTTACGATTGAATTAAGCGAAAGGCTTAAAGATAAAAATATCACCGTAAACTGCCTGCATCCCGGAGCTATAAACACAAAACTTTTAAGGGCGGGGTGGGGTGCGGCAGGCGGTTTTTTCGGCAGAAATTTACAGGAAGGAGCCAAGACCTCGGTTTATTTAGCTGTGTCCAAAGAACCCGACAAATGCTAATTTATACACCATATAATATACCGAATGTTCGGTATGTTTTATCAAATTAATTTTAATATTTAATTCGGAGGTATTACAATGAAAACAATGGCTATTATCATTCAGAAAGATGCTTATGATTTAATTTTAACAGGTTTGGCATTTGCATATCTGGGAACCGCCGTTTACGATGAAATTAACATTTTATGTGTAAATTGGGCAGTTAAATTGCTTTCAAAAGAAGGCGTAAAGATTAAACTTGACCATGCCGATGCATCACTTGATCATATCAAAGAAAATTTAGTTAAGGCAGGGCTTCCCACTGACTTGTACGAAATAGTGAAGGTACTAAAAGCTACGGGGAAGGTTTATTTGTATGGGTGCAGTCTTGCCGCCACAATTTTTGATGTAGAACAAAAAGATTTAATTCCTGAAGCGGACGGAATTCAAGGGGCTACATGGTTCCTTACCGAAAAGGCTGAAAAAGCTACTATTTTTATGCAATATTAATAAAACATTGATAAATTAAATAAGTTATATAAGAGAGGCGTTTATTATGCCAGTGGCTGGAAGCAAAACTCTTGATGCAAGCGGTTTATCATGTCCGTTGCCGATGGTTAAAACAAAAAAGGAAATTGATTCAATGACATCCGGTCAAGTGCTTGAAGTTATTTCTACCGATCCTGGCTCTAAAAACGATATGACTGCATGGTGCAATAGAACAGGCAACGAGCTCTTAGAATCTTCGGAAGAAGGCGGGAAATTTAAATTTTATGTAAAAAAAACTTAAATTTTCTAAATTTTGAGAATAAAAATACACGGGCAATTTTGTGTTTATGAAATTATATCCGATTTATTTTTTAAAAAATAAATCGGATATTTTGGTTTGATACGGTACCCCTACAATTTGCCGATAGAAACTTTCCCGCTTTCGCGGATATTCCCGTTATGCGTTTATCAAAGCATGTCTTTGATGTATAACGGGAATGACACCAGTTGGGTTAAAATTTAAATTCCCTTCTCTAAAGAGGTATTTTTTACCTTATTTTATTTCGACGGCACGGGTCATAGTCATAGCGGGCGCGATAAACACCATTTCCATAAAGGTACGATATTAATTTCAATATCCCCCGCCTTTTCGATTCCCTCCTCGTCTTCCGTGATTATATAATAAGAACGCGGTCTTAGATATTCTTTTGACTCTATCAGCCCTTTAATTTCCCTTTCTTTTATTTTTTTATTCGATAACGATGTCGTTACCTGAACCGCTTTATCTATTTCAATACCTTTTCTGGTTATAAAATCGACCTCGACGCCTTTTTTTGATTTCCAGTAATAAATATCTTCATTTTTTCTTTTTAGCTCTAAAAATACGATATTTTCGTAATAATGTCCGGTATTTTGCGAAAACTTAAAACTTACGGCTTTGCTGAGCGCTATATCAATACTGTAAACCTTGGAAGGGTTATAAATCTGTTTTTTAACCGAAAAATCAAAAAGGTCGATAAAGAAAAACAAAAAAACCTCGCTCAATGCTTCAAAATAATTCTTTACCGTATTTACGCTCTTCACGCCTATTAAATTCTTTATATTGTTATAACTCTGCACAGTTCCTATATTAGACGAAAGATAAAGCGCCAGCTCTTTAATTTCTTTTGCGTTTTTAATAGAGCGTCTCGATATTACGTCACGATATATTATATCTTTATAATATTGTTCCAAAATAGATGTATCGGAGTTATTCGCAACTTCGGGAAAACCGCCGAAATTAAGATATTCGTTAAATAATCTTTTAATTTCGGAACGTTTTCCACTTTCATAAAAAGTCTTATCGTTTATGAAAAAACCCTTGAAGGTCAGATATTCATAAAAAGAGTATGGAAGGTTTACGATTTGCCTGTTTCTCCCCGTAAGAGCGGAAGAAATATCCGAACCGAGCAGGCTTGAATTCGAACCGGTTATAAAAAACTTTACGTCTTCAAATTCATACACCCTGCTGACCCATCTTTCCCATCCTTTTATATTCTGTATTTCATCCAGGAAAAAAACTTTCCCTGCATTATCTGCGGGATTTTCTAATTCTAAGAATAATTCGTAAACGGCCTGAAAATCTTCCACGGTAAAATCGATAAATCTTTCGTCTTCGAAATTCAAGTATAAGATATTATTAACAGGTATTTTAATCTTGCTCGTTAAATCGTCAAAAATTAATTTTAAAAGAGAAGATTTTCCGCTTCTCCTGACGCCGGTAATTAATATAATTTCTTTCTGACTTATATAGCGGTTAATTTCTATCTGGACTTCCCTTTTGACTAAATTACGGCGTGACAGAAACGCAGATTTGTGCTCTATTATAAGCTCTTTTAATTTATTTTTTTCCATAATATTAAATTTTAATTAATACGGCTCTATCTTAATAATTATATTTCAATTTAATTATAATATTATTTATTATATATTGCAATTAAAATGCAATATATAATGGCAGAAATGTGTTGAAAAATTATATAAATGATGTAAGATGTTATACAAAGATTAATGGTTTTTTTGCAGGTTTTAAATATGCTATAGGCGAGATTAGACCGTATAATAGAATCAAAGAAGAATTCGTAAGAACTTTAAAAAAGTTTCCCCTTTCATGACAGCGACCATTCATACTGGTGGCAAACTTTAGAATATAATACCGCTTTCAATCATATTAAAAACGGCGGATTAT
>JAJZYP010000097.1 GCA_021798015.1 bacterium | reverse complement strand
CCTATCCCCCAGCCCGCCCGACGCCTTCGTCGCATTTATAGCGTAAAACATACAACATCGTTTTTTCTTTCTATTTCTTACTTGGAAAACAACGATGTTGTAGTTTTTTCTTATAAAAGACCAGCGGCGGACTTCGTCTGCGCCGCTTTAAAGCCAAAAGCGCATAGTGGGGCGCTGCGTCGCACGCTCCTTGCGCCCGTCTATTAGGCAAAAATTTCACAGGCGGTTTTAACGGATAATTAAACACCCGTCGCAAACTCAGGTTGTTTAATTGTCCTAACCGCCTGACGGAGAATTACGACAAGTTTATCCACAAGCGGCAAACGATACGCCAGACAAAAAGCCGTCTGTCATATCGTTTGCTATTCGCTTATGGATAAACCTATCGAATTCTCCTTGAAATTTTTTTCCGGCGGCGATCGCTCGGGACAAACCTATTCCGAAAATCGGCGCAAAATTATTTTTGTATAGGGCTGTCCTCTGGGGGCGTTTTTTAATTGTGATTTTGCGCCGATTTTCTCCCTTATGTCCCGAGCCGGCAAGCTTTGAATAACTACTTATTAAAAACCTTAGAGTCTTTCGCTACGCTCCGACAGAAGCAGGGGCGGGCGCAAAAAGCAAAGATGCCCGCCCCGTTGTAATTATTTATTAGAGCAGGGGCAAAACTTTTTGAAAAAAGTTTTTCCCCTGACCCCTTTTCAAAAACTTTTATTTTTTGGGGGGCTTTCTTTCGTTTTCTCGCCGCAGAAATAAGAAAGAAAGCCCCCCAAACCCCCAAAGAAAGAAAAAGGCTCGGATTTGGCTACGTTTTTAATTTATAGGCAGTATAGACCGCCTTGCTTGCCCGACTGCATTATAGATTAAATTTTACGTTTATAGGCGGGCAAGCTCGGAGCGGCGGATTATGTTAGTGGAAAGATTATAAAAAGCCTGATTAAAGAATGAATTATTGGCAAATTTTAGCTTTTTGGAAAGACGGGGATAATATCGTTTTTGAAAGCATTCATTGCGGGCAGTGCGTAACGACGCACCAGAAACAGCCTGTCTTATTCGAAAATGCGCCGAAGCCTATGCAAAGGGCTATCTTAAATAGGATATGCGAAGAACCGGATATTAAGGTTACCGGTTTTTGATTAATTCTGATAATAACTTCACTATATATAATATGGGAGAAAATCGGGCGGCAGCGTCAGCGGGTCGCTCCCCTGACCGACGGTTTAACAGACCGGATAACCGATTTTCTCTTTATTATTTTTAACGGGGGAAAAATGAAAGCTAAAATTTGCGGAACTTGTAAATTTAAAAACGAATGTCCGGGATTGCCGGAGTATTTTTCCGGATGCATCGACTTTGAAGAACAGGACGAGGCAAGCGAGATTTTAAACCGATACGGAGCTTGCGGCTGAGGCTAATAAAACCCCGTGCGGGCTTTTATCTAAAAAGCGATTTGAAGAAATTTTAAAATATTGTATAATTAAAATAGGAGATGAATTAATGATGTCTATCGTAGGGTTAATAATCGGATTTATAGCGGCGACCGCCGCAATTATTGGAGTAATGGCGGGGCTCATACATTCCTTAAGGCAGGAATTCAAGCAAGAAATGAACTCTCTGCACGAAGAAAACAAAGAAATAAGAGGCTATATTTTTGCTTATATGAACGACAGAAGAACGGAAAAACAGAATTGTTAAAATAATTCTTTAGATAACACGAGCCCGCGAAACCCGCGGGCTTTTTTATTTTATAAGTACTAAAAACGCTCCGGCGCCGCCGGCGGTAATTTTAATCTATTAATCCTTTGTATTAAAAAAAATCCCCGTTATCGTTATTCCGCATTTTAAAATTTGTTCTGGTGGTCGCAGGTTGTTAGCCGTCCTGCCGAAACCGTCCGTCCGGTCCAAAAAGCCGCCCCTATATGTTCGTGACTTTGACTTATTTTATCGGTTGGAGTTCAGCAAACTATTCTTTTGCCATGAAAGTAAAATTATTTAAATCCGCAACGAGATACTGATAACTTCGCTATATAAGTAGAAAGAATAAATTCTTTACCGAAATCATAATTTAAAAGCCCCCGTGTAAGCGGGGGGCGGGAGGTTTCGTTAAAACATCTGTAGATTTTAAATTAACTTCGCTATACATATATGGTTATTAATCTTAAACTAATTTTAATTTCTGGAGGTACAGATGAACACAGAAAATCAAAAAAACAAAATCTTAGCAACTATAGTTTTAAGCCAAACGCAAGCAATAACACTGAGGGGCACAAATGAAGAATTAATGAAAAAAATCAAAGAAATTCAAAAAGGCCTTTTTATAACAAATAAAATCGACTCGGATTCGGAGGACGATGACGGAACCGATAAAATTATGGTCGTCGTTACTGATTCTTTGCTTAATTGCGCGATTTGGTCGCTTAAATTCGTCGTTGAAGAATGTTCGAGTCTCATCTAAAAAAGTTTACTAAAAATATATTTTACTTAATTACTTGCAAACTATTTTACTTGTGATATAATTAATAATAAAAATATTAAACTATAAAGATTAATAACTTGTAAACTTGTAAAATATTTTATTAGTTTACTTGAAAACTAAAAAGAGGTATTGCATGAAAATTATATCTGTTCAAAATTCAAAAGGCGGAGTCGGAAAAACTACCATTGCAATTAATATCGCAAAATGCTTATCGAAAGAAGGCAAAGTAATTCTTTACGACGCCGATCCGCAAAGAACGGCATATGATTGGTATTGTATTAAAAAAGATAAAGCATTCGACGTGGTTCCTATCGATAATCCAAAGACTCTTGAAACAGAAACAAAAAAGGATGAATTTAATTACATTATAATAGACAATCCGCCTGCAATGAGCCAGTTTTTTATTACAAGCCTGAAACTTGCGGATTGCCTTGTAATACCAGTAGCAAGTTCGGCGTTCGATATCTGGGGGCTTTCAAGCCTTGTGGATATGGTTAATATGATAAATAAAGACTTTGACGTTTTGTTTGTCCATAACAAAATTATACGCAATGCCAAAATGAACGGAGAAATTAAAGAAGCTTTAGAATCTATAGAAATAAAAAAGGATATTAAAATAATGGATGTTGCGTTTCGGCAGAGTTACCTAAAATCTGCCATGAACGGCATAACTGTTTTTGATACCGAAGACGGTCCGGCCAAAGCGGAAATAGAATTTATAGCAAATAAAATAAGGGGATAATATGAAAATAGATAGGCCTTCAGGGCAAAACGCCCTCGACAGATTCCAGGATAGCGAAAAAGAAAAAATTTTAAAGCAAATAGAAAAGACCAAAGGGTTAGGTCTTCAAATTCCTGCAGATTTACACAAGAAACTAAAAATAAAATCGGCAGAAAGCGATATGACGATTAAAGAATTTATAATTAAATTGATTAAAGAAAATGTTTAAATTAAAAAAAGAGGGGACTTTAAAATCAAAATAAAAATAAATTTCAAACTCAATAAGGACTTACATGAAGGGTATATCAAATTAAAGAAAAAAGATAAAAAAATAACTATCGAGAGCATAGTAAAAAAAGGTTTAAATGATGCTTTAATAAAATTTCAAGGTAAAATAGACAAGAGTCAACCCAAATAATTTATTTTTTACCATAATTAATGAATTTAAAATTATTGCCGTATAAAATTAAAAAAGCCTGTTTTTTTCTTTTACCGACAAACGCAAGGCATTTGTCTTTTTTTGAAAATTTTAATTTAGCTGGATTTTTAGATATCGCTTTCATTTTTATATCGATAGAGCTTTCGTTTTTAGATACAAACCTTACTTTGCGTTTTTCGAAATCGACTTCGCAGATATAAAAGTTCTCTACGTGGTAAAAATATTCGAAAACGTAAATTGAAACAAACAGAGACAGCGTTATAAGCGATAAATACAGAAAAATCATTATTCCCCCTTATTGTTTAGTTATCGGTATATAGAGCATAGCGAAGTTTTAGAGCGGCGTCTATCCTATAACGAACTATTTTCGGATAGAATTATAATATTTCAATAAAAAAACAGATTAAAAAAAATACTTTTCAAGTTAATTTTTCTTTAAAAATATCCTATTATAATATTTAAGGATATTAAAGAATTTTGGAGGATGGAATGAACGAAATTATAGTAGTAAACGAAATCCAAAAATCCGGCGGCAAGACAAAACTCGTCCGGACGGAATTAAAAGGAAATAATTATTACGAAAACGACAATATCGTTTTTTATTCCGCCGAACAATTGAAAGCCCTGCTCGAAGGGACAGTAAACGACTTTCATAAACTTGCAATCTTGATAATGTACGAAACCGGCGCCAGGGTCGAAGAGGCGAGAGATTTAAAATTTTCTGACGTGGAATCGGGAACTGGCAGGGTCAAAGTATTAACGCTAAAACAACGAAAAACTAATAAAACATACCGTTATTTGAAAATATCCGACAAACTTCTGTCTTTAATCTTAAATCACCGTATATCGCATAAATTAAACGATAACGATTTTATCTTGTCTAAAAAAACCGGCGGTCCGGCAATAGCCAGAAAGAGTATAAGTTATATCTTGAAATATAACACTTCAAAGATTCTCGGCAACGCTTTTTTAGGCAAAGCCCATCCGCACGCCTTAAGGCATACAAGAGCCGTGCATTTGTTAGACTCCGGTATGAATATTATGCTGTTGAAAAACTTTTTAGGACATAGTAATATTAGCAATACGTTGATATATCTTAAATATTCGAACAAGGATTTGGCTGAAGCGATAGGCAGAGCAAATAATATTCTTATTTAACCGTCCGCAATGCGGACTATAAAAATAGGGGGCATTATGTCGTATTTATTAACATTAAAACAAAAAAAGTATATATTAATGTTTACTGTTTTTTTTACTATAATATTGTTTTCAATATCTGCTTACGCTGCTTCAGGTTCTTCGCTTTTCAGAAGGAAAGGTTGTATCGCTTGTCATGTCATTAACGGTAACGGCGGTTCGGTTGGCCCAAATCTTTCACATATAGGAAGCAGAAGAAGCCTTTCTTGGATTAAAACCCAGATTGTAAATCCTTCGGCTCATTTTGCGCCAGGAAGCACTGTCGTATTAAACGGCAAAACATATATGGCTATTATGCCCAGTCACGAAAATATGCCGGAAAAAGATGTAAACGCCATAGCAGAATATCTTGAGTCGTTAGGTAATAAAAAAAATGGTAAAACGACGACGGTTCATGTTAAGACGAACAGCAGTGAAGATAATAGCAAATTAATAAGTGAATTTAACAGCAGGACGGATAATATAAATAACGATATAAATAATATAGAACCAAACACATTAAATAATATATCCACGCTTTTAAGTCTTACAAGCGGGTATATTTCATTCCTTCGTTATGTTATTAAAAATACCGATGACAGCGCATTGCAAAGTCGGGCAGAATCAAATATAGAACAAATGCAGTCCGATGAAAATAATTGGATTGGAGATAGAGAGCAAATCGTTCAATGGTGCAACAATATTCCGCTGCAATATCCTACTGGTATGCCTTTTGGATTAGATTTGAAATATGACACAATATGCAGATGATTTTTAATCTTATATGGACATTATATGATGCTTAAAATATTATTTCAAATATTAAACTATTCGGGCTTATTAGCCACTCTATATTAAGCTGTATTTTGTGGATAGCGATACCTATATCGATAACGTATGGAGCCTTTTAATTCTAAACGCGATATTGCTGATATTGGATATAAGAGGATATTTGAAGAAAGATATTTAAAAAATAAAACAAACAGAGGCAAATTAATGTTAACTCAAACCGCCTTAGACCTTGACGGCGTTATATTCGATTACGAGAAAACTTTTCAAAAAGAAGCCGTAAAACTCGGATTTGAAGTTTCAATAAAACATCCCGAAATATATAATATGGCGGAGAGATACGAAATCACGCCGGAAACGGTCTCTCTAATCAATTCAAAAATAGACTTTTCCGATATGGAAGTTTTCGACGAGGTTATAAGTTTAAAGCATTACATTAAAGATATTAAATGCTTTATAACGTCAAGCCCGAAAGAAGCCTTGCATTTAAGGAAAATAAATATATCCAAAGTATTCGGCAAAGACATTCCGGTATATCATGCGGATACTAAAGAAAAG
>JAJZYP010000096.1 GCA_021798015.1 bacterium | reverse complement strand
TCCTTTAAAAATATTTTTAATTAAATTAAAATCAAGGCCCGCCGATATTAAAACATTATATTTAGAAAAGTCTATGCTTATATCTTTCAAATCGTTTTGTCGGTTTACAGGCGCCTTAACGCTTAAAACGATATGTTGGACTATAATGTTGCGGCGGGGTATGTCCATATCTTTTAATGTCTTTTCGAAGAACCCTGTTAAACTCTTTACGGGATGCTTCTTATAAAGGGCTATCTTTAAAGCCGTTCTGCTCAACTTTTCAGGGCTGATGTATTGTTTTGCAGGCTTGCCGTATTGCGCTAAAAAGAAAAATTTATAAATAAAAAAAGATAAAAAGATAAAAATAAAAAAACCTGATAAAATTAAAAAAAAATTATATTTCAGCCTATAATTTTTGCCTTTTTTATTTTTAGCCAAGTTTACTTTACTCCGATGCTTTTAATGAAATTCCAGCTTTTAAGAAGTTCATAAGCAAACCTAAACTGATTATCCTTTTTATAATATAACTTAAATACCTTGTATTTATGCTTTTCTTTTATTTTTTTACTTTCAGGATTTTTAAAGTGATGCCTTAAATCAATCTCCCTTAACTTAGGAAGGGGTTTTACAAATATAAAATCCTTTGAACTGTGAATGACAAAATTCGGTATTACACCTGTGTCTTGAACCGAAACGCCGTTAGGCAAAAAGTAAAAAGCTGTCGTCAGTCCAATACCTGCACCTTCTGGAAGAGTATAAATCGTTTGAACGGAACCCTTGCCAAATGTTTTCGTTCCAACCACGATAGCCCTTTTATGAGCCTGAAGACTTCCGGCGGTAATTTCGGCGGCGCTGGCGGTTCCGGAATTGACAAGGACAACCACCGGATATTTAAAAGGCGGCCTGCTTCTTAAAGCAAAATATTTTACATCCTGAGATTTTATCCTTCCCTTTGTATAGACTATTACCCCGCTTTTTATAAAATCGCTACAAACTTTAACCGCTTGATTTAAAAGACCCCCAGGATTATTTCTTAAATCGATAATTAGCCCTTTAATCCCATGCTCTCTTAAACTTATAATTTTTAGCGCTTTTAAAAGTTGACTGTTCGTGTGTTCCTGAAAACTTGAAATCCTGACATAGCCGATATGATGCGGCAGTATCATATATTTCACGCTTTTTAATATTATATTCTCTCTGATAAGTTTAAAAACCTTAGGCTTTTTAAAACCTTTGCGTTCTATTAAAAGGTTAACACCAGTGCCGACCTTGCCGTGCAGAAGACCGACTGCTCTCATAATATTCATATTATAGGTTGAAATATTATTAATTTTTTCGATAATATCACCCGCTTTAATGCCTGCTTTAGCGGCGGGAGAATCGTCGATGGGCGACACTACGACAACATAATGGTTTTTAATAGAGATTTTAACACCGATTCCGACAAATTCTCCGGATGTTTCGGCTTTCATCTGCCTAAATTCGCTTGGGGTTAAAAAATAAGTATGGGGATCCAATGTGGACACCATGCCTTCTATCGCCCCAAAGATAAGTTTTCTAGATCTTTCTTTCTTTATATAATTATTTTTTATTAAAGTGTATACTTTTGAAAAAAGCCTCAGGCTTTTAATGGTATTTCCGTTTAATCCCTTTGCAAAACAGGAATTGTTATTTGCAAAACCCACAATTAGAACGAAAAAAATTAAAAACGCCATAGGACCGATTAATGTCCTGCTTAAAAACTTACTCATAGTTTTACCTCAATATAATAAATTTTATATCACCCTTTTTAGATTTATTATTTATGTTATGCATTAATTTTATAACCTTATTTTTTAAAAGTCTATTCTTTTTATTTTTGTCTTTATCTTTATTTATATATTTTATCTTTATTATCCTTATATAGTTTTTAATCCCTTTTATTAAATTATTTAATTTTTGGCGCGAGGTTTTAAGGCTTTCTAATGCTTTTTTTAAATCAGTTTTTTCCTTATTAAAATAATTTTTCATCTTTAAAAATTTCTTCTTGCTGGCTATTAATTTAAGTAGTTTAGATTTTTCATGATATAAAACCGTTTTTAATTGATAAAAGGCTATAAAATAATTAGTATTATCTTTTATGGATGTTAATTTCAAAGTATCTTTGTCTCTTTGAATAATAAATATCCTTCTTATCAATCTTCTTAAAATTAAATTATCTTTATTAATTTTATCTTTTAACTGGTTTATTTTGACTTCGGTAATTTCAATTTTATGTTTTAAGTCATTGATATTTTTTCTTTTTTTAATAATTTTTAATGACAAAAAATTAAGTTCTTTTTTATATAAGGCGAGTTTATTCATTATAACAGGATATTTTTTATAAATCCTCTGATTTGAATAGTTTAAAGCGCAGGCAAGCTTCACAACCATAAGAGCGAAATAAAAGAATAAAAATGTCGTAAAAAAAATGGTTCTAAAAGATATGATAGATTTGCCCATTGGAATAAATAAAATAAATAGAAACCCGCTTTTCTATTTAATAATATTAAATTAATATAGAAAAGCGGGAAAAAATTTTAAATTCTAAACCTTAACTTTTAGCCTTTGGAACTGCCGGAGCTGGCGCTGCCTTCTTAGCTGGCGCTGCCTTCTTAGCTGGCGCTGCCTTCTTGACTGGAGCCTTTTTTGCAGGTACTGCAGGGGCTGCAGGAGCTTTTGGCGCCGGTTTAGGGGTTGGTTTCTTTGCGCAACCTGAAAATGCCAGTGTTGACACGACCAAAAACGCTCCTAAAATTAATACTGTAAGCTTTTTCAAAATTTATCACCTCCTTTAACAATTTTTATTCTATTTTTAGCTATACCTTTTGTCAAGAAAAATTTATAATAATGCTGAAGAAAAATAATATAAGATAATATAATAATATGAATAGATTTAGTTTTCAAATAATAACTAAAGACTTTGATATAACTAAGTATAAAATATATCTGGATAATTTGTCAAGAATAGCCGTAAAAAGCTGTGCCGATGTATTACAGCTGAGAAATAAAAAATTAACGGCAAGAGATATTTACTATGCGGCTCTGTACATAAAAAACCTTTTAAATAAAGCCGGATCCGGCAGGAAACCGCTGTTTATTGTGAACGATAGACCCGATATTGCTTATTTGACAAGAGCAGACGGCGTCCATATCGGTCAGGATGATTTTCCTTTAATGATGATAAAAAAAAATTATCCGAATTTAATCGTAGGTTGTAGCGCCTCCAATTTAAAAGAGGCGCTTGCCGCCCAAAATGAAGGAGCCGATTATATCGGTATAGGGCCGGTTTACGATACTTCTTCCAAAATAGATGCGGGAAACACAATAAGTCCCGAAAATATAAAAACAATATGCCTCAGCGTAACAATACCCGTTATTGCCATCGGCGGTATAAATATCCATAATATTAAAGAGTTGTCTATGTATGGCGTAGAGGGCGTTGCAGTTATAAGTGCCATTTCTGATTCCATAAATCCGTTAGAAACAGCCGTTACTTTTAGGCGGAATATCGATAAAATGATGGGGGTAAAATATTGATTGAATTTAATCATGTATATAAATCTTATGACAAAAATTATATATTAAGAGATTTAAACTTTAATGTTAATAAGGGCGAATTTATTTTTATAACAGGTCCGTCCGGCGCCGGCAAAACTACGACCTTAAAGATGTTAATAGCTCTTGAAAAACCCACCCATGGGACTATAAAATTTATAGATACGGAGCTTCAAAATCTAAAACCAAAAGATATACCGTTTTTAAGGAGAAAAATTGGTTTTGTGTTTCAGGATTTTAAGCTTCTTTCAAACAGAACGGTTTTTCAGAATGTAGCTCTGGGGCTTGAGGTTTCGGGCATTTTTGGGGATGTAATCGTTAAAAATGTTACGGAAATATTAAAAGCTGTGGAATTATTTGTAAAAAAAGATGAATATCCGTTAAGCCTATCGGGAGGGGAACAACAAAGGGTCGCCATAGCAAGGGCTCTGATTCAAAACCCTCAAGTATTGCTTGCCGACGAACCAACCGGTAATTTAGATGAAGATACCTCAAGAATCATCATCGACTTAATAAAATCATTCAACAATAAGGGAACCACGGTAATATTAGCCACGCACGATAAAAATCTTATAAGAATGGGAAGGGCTCGCACAATTGATATCACAAAGAGTTAACTATATTATAAATTATTTTAAGGTAGCGCTTTTAAACATTAAATCCAATATTACGGGAAACCTGTTTGCCTTTGCGATAATGTCCTTTTCGTACTTCATAATGCTGTTTTTTCTTCTTTGTTATGTGAATATTTACAACTATATGAGACTCTTCCAAAAAAACAACATAATGATAGTGTTTCTAAAAAATGGGGCGAAAAAAGATAATGTTATAAATTATATTAAAACTATTAAGGGGATAAAAAACATTCATTATTACAGCCATAAATCTTCGCTAAAATTTTTGGAAGGTAAAGTAAACCATATACGCTCTATTTTAAAAGGCGTAAATCCCGACTTTTTACCTTCCTTTATAAAAATAAGGTTTAAAAAAGATGCTATAAGCAAGATATTTTTATCTAATATTTATCTGCGAATAAAAACATTTAAGGGCGTTAGTATTGTTTATTACAATAAATTACTTGAAGATAAAATCGTTCAGTTTATGTTTTTTACAAAGGTAATAGGGCTTATTATTTTTATATTCTTATTTATATTATCGATATTTATATCTTATAGCGCTATTAAACTTGTCATATTAAGAAAACAGACCGAAATAGAGATATTAAAGTTAATAGGCGCCACCAATAGTTATATTAGAATCCCAATGTTTATAGAAGGGGAAATTGGGACTATTTTATCTTTTTTCTTGTCTGTATTACTCCTTTTTTTAATATTTAAAACATTCATTTATTACCATTTTAGCGATTTCTTAGCCTATTTTCATATAAATATTATCTTTTTGAGCGGCTGGCAAATCTTTTTAATCTTTATAATAGCTTTAGTATCCGGTTTTTTAGGGACATATCTGTCATCTAAAAAATTCTTTTATGAACCTGCAATATAGGTTAAATTCGTTAAATTCCGATAAAATTTTTTATTAAATTTATATCGATGTATTTGCTTATGTTTTCCGATAATAAATCATAATTACGGTTTTTAACCTCGCTATAAGAATTGGTTCCTGATTTACAGCAAGGCGTTTCAATATTATAATTATAAACCGCACCGCTATTATCTTTAATAATACCTACTACAAAATTTTTAAACGACTCGTTTTCAAATAATCCGTGAATATATGTACCTATTTTTTTCTTATCCTTTGATATAATACCATTTTCCGCAGGAGAGGGGTTATATGATGTCTTAACAGGCTCAAAAATACATGTATAAATATTTTCGTCTGAACAATCCTCCATAAAAAAGGTTCTCCCGTTGTGTATTTCGTACCCTCTTAGAACATCCGTCGGCATATTGTTTTTTATATTAAACCTATATTTTTGGGTTAACAATCTTTTTTCCCTTTGCATTGTTGTTATGGTTTTAAAAAAACCGAAACCGGCAGCCTCAAATGTTTCCGATTCAATATGAAAAGGATCTTTAATCCATTTCCCCATCATTTGAAAACCGCCGCATATTCCCATAATAATGCCATATTTTCCAAAATCTTTGATATAGTCAAAAATTCCAACCCTTTTTAAAGCTGATATATCACTGATGGTAGACTTTGAACCAGGAATAATTATCATATCAAATTCGTTTAACCGCCTCGGCACCTCTTTAAAAAACCGTACGGTTATCCTGTCGTCAAAAAAAAGCGGATCAAATTCATTAAAGTTCGATATGTGGTCTAAATGAACAATTCCAATACTTAATCTACAGGGTTTAACTAAATTATTCGAATCATCATTATTTCCGGAACGGTCTATTAAATCAAGGCTGTCTTCGGCTTCTAAGCGAAGATTTTTAATATAAGGGATAACCCCGAAACAGGGAATTTTAAGCATTGATTCGATGGATTTTATGCCTGGATTCAAAATACTCAAATCGCCCCTAAATTTATTTATAATAAAACCCTTAATTAGCCTTCTCCATTTTAACGGAAGCAATTTAACCGTTCCAAAAATAGAGGCAAACACGCCGCCTCTTTCGATATCGGCAACCAAAATAACAGGAATACC
>JAJZYP010000095.1 GCA_021798015.1 bacterium | reverse complement strand
TTTTATTTTGACAGTGCTTACTATTGTGCTCGTTGTTACCGCAATAATCCAAATTATTATTATAATTATACATAAATAAATTTCAAGCAAGTAAATAAAATAATTATTCAAGGCTTATAGTTATGGAGGATAATATGAAAATTTCGCCAGATGAAAAACTGTTTGAGGTTATTGACAAATTGCAACAAATGCAAATTTCACCGGTTGTTGGAAGCGGCGCAGCATGGGATAACACCCCGAAACCACCACCAGGACCTCCAAAAAAAAAATCAAAACATTTTATTAATCAGCCATTTTTCGATGCTATTGATGGAATGCAACAAATGCAAACCATTATAGTTGCCAGCGGGGGAGGTCGGGACGCGCCAAAACACCCAAGCCAAGGTTAGGTTAAAATGCTTCCGGTCTTTAAATTTTACAGAGATGATATATTTAATGTTAATTTGACTGATTTCGGCGATATTCGTGAGGCTTCTTCTGTCCAATTTATTGGCGATTTCGACAAGCATGAGAAGACATGGGTTTTAGTATACGAAGAGCTATTGAGACGAATGTTTCCTGAATGCAAGAGATGGTTGAATACTATCGTTTTTGACGATGACGAGGTTTATTTGAATACTATAGAACCTATTATTTCAAAAGAAATTATCCGTTTTCTAAAAGGACAACATAATGAAAAAAATTTACAAAATTTATTTAAAAAAATTAGATATTACAGGGGGATGCCAGATGTAGTTACACTTATTACGGCAAAAAATTTTGGAATAAAAGCAAGACGATTGTCGAATGAAGTAAAAATGGAAAGGTTTTGGAAAAAAACCTGGGAGACATTGTTGAGTTTCTACAAAATGCCTACAAGGGAAAGCAGGAAGTCCATAATTAATGATATGGATACTTGTAAAGTAGTTTTGGAAGTTAATCATACTTCCTTTTTGTTTTTAGGTCAAACAAATTTGACAACCCCTTTGATTTATTATGATTTTTTAAGTAATAAATATTCAACGTCGAAATTAATAAGAAGTATGGGTTATAATACGCCCTCAAATATTGTTATATACAAACAGAAAGATTTAACTCATATCCCTTTTGAAAAAATAATCTTCAAGCCTATTAGCGATGCTAATCGCGTTGGAGTCGTTGGTCCGGTTCACGCTAAAGATACCGTATTAGTCGAAAAATGCTATAAACGCTCACTTTCTCAGATATCAAGCGGACCTAGTCTTGTAATGGCTGAGCAATTTATAGAAGGAGAACATTTTAGGATTAATGTGAATTATAAAAAAGTAACCTTTGTAGCTAAATCAGAAAGACGTCATATAGTGGGCGATGGGAAAAGGTCGATAAGAGATTTAATTTTTAATGAAAAAAAACAAATAAAATGTGCATTCAGCGTATCATACAAATTCTTTAAAAATATCTTAATTGGAAAAGGGTTGAACTTAAAAAGCATCCCGTCAGAAGACGAGATAGTTTACCTTTCGCATGACGCGAATGAAGGAGGATATTTCACTGACCATACGGAAGATTTTCCGGAATCTAAAAAGGAAGAGGCTATAAAACTGTCGCAAGACTTGCAATGTTATTCTTTGGGATTAGACGTAATCATAGATTTGGATGGTAAAATGTGGTTTGTCGATATTAACCCGATAAATCCGGGGATTGATTTTTTTAATAACCTCAAGCGTGCATATCAAACAATGGAACATGTGTTAAACGAAATAATTAATGGGGGGCAGTATATTTAAAATCTTCTATATCCGAGTAAAAAGCATAATCGGGTTGCAAAAAACAAAGTGGACTGTATTGATTGAGCATTCCGAATATTTAACGTTTAAAAGTGTGAAATTAATTTAAGTCTATTATATTAAAAAAATAATAAATCGTCTTAAAACGCAAATTAAGAGGCTTGTAATTGCGTATTCCGTTTCTAATCAAACACTAAAATCAGCAATTAATCCCTTTATATGTTTTATATAATACCGTTAATTTTAAGTCAATGAAAATATCGATTATTTAATATCTAATGGAGGATTAGAAAGGGGATACCCACCTGCAAATAAAGTTATTTTCAGCATAATAATGATTTGACCTTAAACTGTTCCCTTTGTCGATAAATTTTAAATTTAAAAGCATCCGGTTTCATAATAAAATTTTGACGCGAAGGGAAAAATAGGCAAAATTTTAAGACGATTCTTTGATATAATAAAATATTGCTTTTCGGCTTGTTTATAAATTATGCAATTCGATTAACCCGTTAAAATTTTTAAAAATATTTTTAAAATCTCTATGTTTTTCATGCACAATTTCACAACATCTGTTGATAAGCCTAATTTCCCCGAAAAATTATATACTTTTGCAGGTATTATAGAGCAAAACCTCGAATATACGTTAAACCTTATTCCAACGCTCGAGGACCCGGCCGTAAAATATAAAAACGAAGACTCCCCCGCTAAGCTCGCAAAACTTGAAACCGATATTAAAAACGATATTCTTAATTATCCGCCGGGCGAAATCGTCAGGATTATAACCTTTGCTACCCTTATGGAAAGCGTTTATAATTCTACAAACGAAATCAATGACTATATAAAAGAGGCAGTCAAATACCCACCCATCGGTTTTGATTTATCGGAGGTAGCTATAAAAATAAGCGGCATTACCAAAAAAGCGATGGACGGGTTTTTTGCCAGAAACGACATTTATAATTTAGAATCGGAAATAACCGAAACCGAACGGCTTATAAACGCGGCGTTAAGACAGCTGTATAAGCTAAACGGAAAAGAAAGACAGGAAAAAGGCAGGATAGTATATTATTCCTGCGTTATTACGGTTTTAAAAGAAATATTAGAAAAGACAAGTTCGTTGCAACTCGTGTATGTTCCAACTTCAGCATGAAAATTAGTTTCGATAACTTTTGTAAGGTTTCATTATATTTTGTATAGTTTCAATAACTTTTGCACTTTACACGAAGGCGGTAACCAGAATGACGAGGAAACCGTTGGAGGAATGTATCTAAAAGGGACAGGCGTTAAAAAGAACAAAAAAAAGGCATGCTACTGGTTTGCAAAATCGGGCAATCCTTGTAAAAATATTAAAAGCAGCAACGGCAGTTCATTCGGCATTAATAATATTTTTGAAGGAATAGGCGGAGTTGGAAAGGTTTTGCTAAATAAATAACAATTAATTGCGTGAATCCATTAATCTATCCTTAGTCAATATTAATCTTGACAAGTTTACTCAATAAAACGGATGCGCCAAATATTACAACGAATAAAACGGCGATAGTTCCGCCGATAAGCGAAAAAGACAAGTCGTTTATTAATCCGAAAATACCCGCGTTGTTTCCCGCTTGCACCGACACAACCTGAATCCATTCTATCGTTCCAACGATAAAGGCTAAAAAAATAGATAAAGCGGTCATAGTTATATTATACCTTAATTTTCTTAGCGGATTAATAAGAGCCCAGCTATACGCAAACGCCATCAATACGCCGTCCGTTGTGTCGATTAATATCATTGTCGTCGAAAAAAGCACGGGAAGTATCATGATGTCTATTAACGGATGGCCTGCAGCAGCCAGCGTACCGCCAAGTCCAAGTATTACAGCCTCTGTACCCGTATCGAAACCTAAGCCGAATAAAAATCCGACAAAATACATTCTGTAGGTATTTTTTATTATATTAAACAATTTTCTAAAATACCTGTTCATAAAACCTCTTTTAGCAAGCTCATCCTCGAATTTATCTTTGCAATTTTTATAATTTTTGGCAAGTTTTATAATACCAAAAAGAATCACCAAGTTCATAAATCCCAATAAATACAAAAAACTGGCTGAAAACCCCGTACCTAAAATGCCTAGCATGCCGGTATAGTGCGCCGGCACAATTTTATCTATTTCTTTTCCCGTCAACGCTATTAAAAAAACCATTATTATAACCGATGTGGAATGCCCCAAAGAAAAGAAAAATCCTGTCGTTACAGGTTTTTTGCCCTCATTCATTAACTTACGGGTGGCATTATCTATCGCGGAAATATGGTCCGCGTCAAAACCGTGTTTTGCGCCCAGAACTATAGCCAAGACTCCCAAACCCAGAAACATCGGATTGGCGTTAAGCCTGATAAATAAAACAGTTACGGAAAAAATAAATAAAAATATAATAAAAGAATAAAGTAGGATTACTTTAAGTTTGACGTCTTTAAGCATTTTTATACCCCCATATGCCAAATTATTATCAAATTGATAAATAGGCGACTCCGGCAATAACCCTTTTGTTTGAAGCGACTGAAATAACCGCGCTATTAACATTACCCGGGTATCTCTCGTTTCTGCTCCTGCCGCAACGAACGCGTCGCAAGCTCGCGACCGCGCGCCATATAGCCGTGCACCGCGGGCGGAGATAAAAACAGTTTTTTAACCGTTCCTCCGCACGCAGGACACTTCGGGCTACATTCATGAATAGAACGCAACGCTTCAAATTGCGTATAACATTGTGTACATTTATAGTCGTAAGTGGGCATTTAAACGCACCATTAATTACTTGTTGTATTATTATTAAATCTTTCGAATATCGACATTGATATTCTCGCAAAATAAGCATTACATCCGATATTCAATAATTATAAGTTAAAAGATTATTTCCATCGCGCCGGCTGTTTAGATTTGACATCAAACGAGGCTGATGTTACATCTGGAATCAAAGTACGCTTTTCGGCTCCGACTCCATGCATTGGCGCCCTCAAGCGGCGCGTCTCGACCTCCCATATCCAGCCGCTGATTGTAACATCTTTAGGTATAAGCGGATGATTTCTAAAGGTTTCTATTGTCTTCATACACGCTTCATCTACATCATCCATCATCCCGATCCATTTCGCAAAAGCCCCTTTTTCTAATTTCAACTCCGGTAATGTCGGATCTAATATAATATTATCCGTATCAATACCTTTTTCGCGAAAAAATTTTTCCAGGTCGTTAGCATTAGCAGATAACATTCCGCATTGAGTATGCTCTACAATGACTATTTCTTTAGTGCCGAAAAAATTACACGTCAACATAGCCGAGCGAATTGCATCGTCTGTTGCAATTCCTCCCGCATTTCGGAAACAATGCGCATCACCCCCGCCTGCAGGCTTATCCACAAGAATCCCAAGCGCTTCATCCACGGGCAAACGTTCATCCATGCAAGCAAGCACCCACAAACTTCGGTTGTTATGCCCCTCTGGCCCGTATAGGCGGCGTTTTGCCCAGTAATCGTATTCCTTAACTCTGTTAGTTAATTCTTCTTTAAGCGTCGACATTTTTTACCTCCTTGATTTTAGGTTAATTAATAATTTAAAATTCGAGAAAATCTTAATTAAGCTTCTCTGTTATAGTTATGAAAGGCAAACATTGTGCCAAAATATTTATTCCTTGAAATCATTAGCATTAAACATGGTAAAAATAGTACAAAATGAATATATAATTCCCATTATTCACAAATTCATGTTTTATTTATCAGATAAAATGACGATTTAGTATAAAGTGAATATAATGTTCGTATAGGAAATATAATTTCAAATTTAACATGACGATTATAATTTAATACATTATAATAACTCGATAAATAATAATTTTACTCCAGAAACCTCCAATAAATTTAATTTAAAAAAATGATATAATTAATAAAAAATGATGTAAAAAATATTAAAAGTATTTTATGTCCGAAAAAATATTTGCAAACTTAAATCCATTGTCTTTTTTGCAGACATTTATTAGTTTAAGTTTATCTTCGCAGGAATACGGTAAGCTCGATATATACCGCAAGGTAGAGCAACTAGGTCTTGATGCCGCATGTTGTTTTGAAACTGCATACAGGCAAGAGTTTAATTTGACCGGAATCCTTGATTACGATAAATGTGCAGAAATGATAATCGAAATTAAAAATAAAATCGGAGGAAACTTTTCCAGAACTTCAAGTTTGCCTAAAACAATCCATATTATAAATACTCGCTGCCCTTTCGGGGATGCAGTTAAACAAACCCCTGAATTATGTAAAATGACCTCAAGCGTATTCGGGGGAATAGTAGCAAGAAATTTTGGTTATGCAAAAGTCGTCTTAAACCAAACAATAGCGGCCGGAAATGCAAACTGCGACGTACAAATATTTATGAATCCTTCGGACGCCATAAATTATATCGGCGATGAA